>NZ_QSRV01000040.1:1171-7314 GCF_003437235.1 Collinsella sp. TF07-1 | reverse complement strand
AGGCGGCCGAGCATGGCGAAGCCCATGGCCGGCAGGATGTTGGCGGCAACGCCAAAGCCAGCAAGGACAAAGGGCGGGATGAAGTCGAGCATGCCCTGGATAGCGTCAGCACCCAGATAGAACGACAGCGAGCACAGCAGGAACGCCATGATGACACCGGTGGAACCGATCAGGAAGTGCATCGCATAGACACCCTTAAGGTTGCCCTGGCTGGAGAAGACATCAGCGCGGTCAACCAGGATCGGCAGGGCGGCGTTGAGGATGTTCTTGATGGCAAGGCACAGCGTGGCGATGGGCATGGCAAGCGCGATGGCTGCCTCGGTGCTCTGGCCCAGCTGGATAGCGAAGGCACAGGCAAGCACGCCGCCGATCGTCTCATCAGGCGGCACGTAGGCGCCGATGGAGATCGAGCCCATGAACAGCAGCTCCAGGCTGGCGCCAACGGCAAGGCCGGTCTGCAGATCCCCCAGCACCAGGCCCACGAGCGGGCACAGGACGATGGGGCGGAACGCGTAGAGGGTGCCGAGCTGGTAGTCGAACTTACCAAATGCGGCGATAAGTCCGATGAGGATTGCTTGGGTAAGCATACATCCCCCTTTCCATATAGGACACTACGAAGAACCCGCAGGCTCTTCGAAATTGAACGCCTAGAGCACGCTTGCGCAGTCAACCTTGGGGTCATCGGCCAGAGGACGGATCTCGACCTCGACGCCGTTGTTCAGCATCTCACGCACATCGGCCTCCTCGGCTGCAGTCAGGAAGATCTGACGAGAGACCTGACGAGCATCGGGGCGCTTCTCGTCCTTGGGCTTGGTGTTGCCCAGGTTGACCGACTTGATCTGCGGGCAGCCTTCAACAAGCTGCTTTGCCTCAGCGATGGTGGCGACACAGATAATCATCTTGTATTTGTCAGTCACACCCGAGTTAATGGCCTCGATGGCATTCGCCATATCCTTGATGACGAGCTTGCAGCCGGCAGGCTTGCCCATCTTGAGCGTCGTCTTCCACACCGGGTCGTTGGCGACCTTATCGCCCACGCAGAAAATGCAGTTGGAGCCGAGGCCCTGGACCCAAGAGACCGCGACCTGGCCATGAAGCAGGCGATGGTCGACGCGAAGTAGCTGAATCATAATGTGACCCCCCAAAGGTCTTGTGCCGTCTTACGGCGTGTCAGTAGGTGCTGCGGATTAGAACTCTTCTTCCTCTTCGTCATCGACCAAAAAATCGTTGACAAACTTCACGCGCGTATCGTCCGCAGCGACGATGGCGCGAATCGTCTCCTCAACCGGCGCCGACTCGTCAGAGAACAGCAGCTGGATAAGCAGAGGAAGGTTCATGTTGGTAACGAGGTACGTGCGGGGACGCGTCTGGACGATCTTGGTGAACTCGTTGTTGACGCTGCCGCCAAAGAGGTCGGTGCAGACAACGACATCATCGTCGGCAGCCATGTCTGCCAGCAGTTTTTGGGCCTCCTCGGCCACGTCCATGCGGTCATCGACGAACATCGAAAGATCGTGGACGTTGTCGCGAGCGCCCGAGAGCAGCTCGACACTCTCCTTGATGCCGGTAGCGAAGTGCGCATGGCTGGCGATGATGTACTGCCTCATTCTGTGTTCCTCTCAATAGCCCGGCGCGTTCCCGCACCCGTTTTCTTTAGTAGTCGAACTGGTGATAGTAGCGACGATACTTGAGGTTGTGCTTGGTGACCGTCTCGTAGTAGCGAGCCAGGCGGTCGGTAACGAGCACCGTCAGAATCCACGGAGACACGATGACGCGGAACTCGTCGTCAAGGCCGGGGATCGCGAACTCGGCGGTGTCGATGATGTTGATGTCGGTGTCGCCGGTCACACCGCGGGTCAGGAAGGCGCGGACGCGCTCGTCGAGCTTGCGGTTCTCGTCCTCGCCCATGAACAGGAACACGGGGACGCCGGGCTCCACGAGCTCGAGGGTGCCGTGGAAGAAGTCGGCCGAGGTGATGTAGCGGGTGCGCTTCCACTGCATCTCCTCGAGGATGCACATCGAGAACAGGATCGTCTCGCCCCACAGGGCGCCGGAGCCGATGAACATGGTGTAGGGGGCCAGGGCGTACTTCTTGGCGAGCTCCTCGGCGCGCGGCTCGAAGCGCTTGCGGATATCGAGCATGTCCTTCCAGATGTCCTTGGTCTGCTCGATAAACAGATCGAACTTGGGGAAGCAGCCGCGGCGGTTGAGCAGGCGCAGGCCGAAGCAGTCGGCGAGGTAGTAGCCCTTCTCGCAGCCGCCCGAACCATGGTCAGAAGCCATGGCGACGCAGTTCTCGGCGCCGACAGCCTGGCCGATGGGGCCCTCGGGCTTGGTCATGGCGTAGACGCGCACGCCCATGCCCTTCATCTTCTTGACGGCCTCGAGGACCTCGGGGGTGGTTCCGGACTCGGAGGCGGTGAGCACGACGGACTTCTCGGTCATGCGCTTGTGGCCCATGACGTTCCACTCGGCGGCGTGGATCAGGTAGACCTCGAGGTCGCGGTCGCCGAACTTGTTCATGAGGTACTCGAGCTGCATGAGCTCGTCCCAGGTGCCGCCGACGCCCATCAGGAACACGGCGTCGTAGCCCTCGTCGGCGACCTTGTCGGCGAGCGCGGTCATCTTCTTGCCGGTCTCGTAGAGCGCCTTGCCGTCCTCGAGATAGCCCTCCTGGTCGAAATGCATGATCTCGATCTTCTCGGTTTCCTTCATTTGTCTCTCCTTTCTGGGGTTGTTTCCACATCCCCCATGCCAACGGGCATCAAAACCCGCTTACATTCCGTAACACTCAGCCGCTTTGGCCTTAAGCGCATTGACTGACTCTTCGTAGCCCTCTGCCTTGACCTCCATTTGCTTGGAGACGGTATCGAGATACGGGTGCACGTTCCATGACTTCAGACGCTCGGCAATCATGGCCGCAATCGTCTGGAAGAACACAAGATTGGGAATTGCGCTGAGCAGCGGAGCCACCTGAGGCACCGCAACCTCGTGAGCCCTACCCTTGGGATGGGCCGTGAGCAGCACCGTTTTTGCCGTAACGTTCGATAGCGCATCGGCGATATTCGCAAGACGCTCCGACCCCTGCGGATCGTCGACGATAAACACCAGATAGCCCGGAACGATCTGCATCTCGGGACCGTGGACGAACTCCTCGCCTTCGTGATGCATGGCAGGAATCTTGATGGTCTCGCTCAGCTTGAGCGCTGCCTCCTCGGCAACACCATAGTTGGGGCCGTTGCCGACGACCATGGCGGGCATGTGCTCAGAAAGCTCGAGCATGTGATCTTGGACATATGCCTCGGCGGTCTTGCACATCACGGCATTAGCCTGGATAGCCTCGCGCAGGTCATCAAGACGCTGAGCAACGCCCTTGGCGTCAATCGTTCCGCGCGCCTGACCGCCGTAAATACCAAAGAGCACCAGGTACTCAACGAGAACCTCGACGCCCAGAGTCACAAAGTCCACCGACTCGACACCCACACCGTAGTCAAGAACGATGTCAGCGTGTTCCTTGATGGGTGCCTCGACGTTTGCCGTGAGCGCAACTGCAGCCATATCGTGTGCACGCATGTAATCGAGCGCCGCAATCGTATTGGTCGAATAGCCGCTCTGCGAGACGGCGATGTTGAGCGCATGCTGCGGATAGGTGTGTTCAAAATCGACGAAGGCCTCGGGCGTCACAACGGACACCTGCATCTGCAGCGCATCTTGCAGGTAATCGCGGGCGCAATCGGCGGCATGGCGCGACGAACCCGAAGCAACGATGCGCAGTGCATCAAAAGAGCCGGACTGGAAAATATCAACGAGCTGCGCTACCAGCTCAGACGAACGCTCGAGGTTCTCCCCCATACGCACATGGGCAAGCTGAACGTAATCGAGCATCTTCATCGTCTCACCTCGTAACAAATCATTAGTATTTGATACCAATCACAGTTACAGGTTACGGCTTTTTGATACCTCTTTGTCGATTATTTTATCCCCATCGGCGAACGGTCGATTTTGAGCCATGTAAGGTTGTATATACGGTCTGCTCAACGAATCAAAATTCCGTCAACTTTTCAGCCCGTTATGCAAAAAACCAGCTAGTACGTATAGGTATATCCACCCGCATCACCGCGGTTAAACGACTTGACGTACTCGATCGCCTGGCCGCTCGCATCGAAGCTCACGCACTCAAGCGTCAAGGCAAGATCGCCCTGCTCCAGTCCAAGCAGGCCGGCATCTCGCGCGCCCAGCGCTTCGATATCGAGCTTTTCCTGTGCCATGACCGGCTTTCGGCCCAACATCTCATAGGTCTCGTACAAACTGAAGACCGACACGTCAATATCTTCGATTGTGGGAAACAGCAGGCACGGGATGAACGCCATCTCAATCGATACGGGATCGCCGTTGACGCAGTTCAAACGCCGAATCGAATACAGTAAATCGTCCTCGGCAATGCCAAACAGGTTGGCATAATATGGACCCGCATAACGCTTGGAACGCGCGAGGATGCGGACGGACGGCTCGCCGCCCGAAGCACGAACTGATTCGCGAAAGCCTCCCGTTCGCTCGTAGGCAACGGGCACTTTCTGTGCCACAAACGCGCCCTTTCCGCGGACGCGTCGAATCTGCCCACGCCGAACCAGCTCATCGACAGCGCTTCGGATGGTCAAGCGCGTCGTACCAAATTCCTCGGCGAGGTCTTTTTCGGACGGAATCATGGAACCCGTGGGATATATACCGCGCTCGATACGCTCCTCGATGCGGCGTCGAATGCGCATATAAACCGGGGTGGCATCTACTGTTTCAGCCATTGTTCACCTGCCACGCTCCTCATGCCGTTCTTCTCGCCGTTATCGGCAAAGCGGAACTTTGTGGGCAAAATCACCGATTTGCAATGCTCCACAAAACGCATGTCCTTATCAAATTCTATCGTGCTCTCATAGAACACCGGCGTTCCCTCTTCTTGCTGGAGCAACTCGGCCTCTTCGGCGTTCAAACGCGAGATGGAGATATGCTCACGTCCATGCTCAACGCGCACGCCGCCTTCTTTGAGCAAGACATCGTAAAGGCTCTCACACTCAAAATCGTGATCGGGAAGCGAGGGGCACAGGGACAGGTTAACGTGAGCCGTCTCAATTGACGCCGGCTCGCCCTCAATAAGTCGAACACGCTGCATGCGGAGCAAAGGAGCGCCTACAGCAACCCCAAGCTTGTCGGCAAGTGCCTCATCCGCCTCGATGGCCCCGGTGGAAACCAGACGAGAAGAGGGGTGCAGGCCGGCAGTCCGCACAGCATCGGAGAAGTTATACGTTTCCTGAAAGATATTGAGCGGTTTGGGAGGACACACATACGTACCCGATCCGCGACGGCTCTCGAGCGTTCCACACGAGATGAGCCGCGTGATACCGGCGCGCAACGCCGTACGCGAAACGCCAATCTCTTCGCACAGCACGCGCTCGGCCGGCAGGCGATCGCCGCCGGCAAGCTGATGGTGCTGGATATACCAAAGAATCCCCTCAACAGCACGATCTTTGGGGGGAATTGCATAAGATTCGCCTGCCATTGCACAGACTCCTCGTTCAGAAACGTATGTCGCCAAAATTAGGCCAGACCACCCATGGCATCAAATTCGGCCTTGATCTTCTCGGCGACATTCCGATACGACTTATACAGGCTTGAATCGCGTTTGACTTCATCGGTCATAACGGGAATCTCTAGTTTGGAAACCTCGTCTTTTCCCGTCTGAACCGCCACAACAACGCCCATACCAAGACACATATTACGCTTGGCTGCGTTCATTTTTGCCGCCTTAGCGGGATTTGCCAGAATACGCTGGGCAAATTCCTGTTTAGAGACCGCTTCATCGGCCTCCGGATCGCCCGCCTCGGCCACTTCGCACTGCAACACGTCCGCATAGGCAAAAATCTTCGGCTCGCCGCCGCGCTGATGTACGGCCCACTTGCGACGCGTGGCATCCTGGTAGATAGCCGGCAAAAACGTAAACCGCGGCGGGTCCAAAATCGTATCCGTGATGGTAAACACATCGGGATCAAAGGCATCCTGCGGGTTTTTCTTCTTGAACAGCCCCATATCAGCCTCTCCTACTAACATTTAACAACTCAAGCTGAATATAGCACCAATTTCAAGCCGCCGCC
>NZ_QSRV01000040.1:0-1161 GCF_003437235.1 Collinsella sp. TF07-1 | reverse complement strand
TTCAAGCCGCCGCCTTACCCTATCGGTACGCGGCGTCTATGGCTCGCCCAGCGGGGTAATACGGGCGAGGGCCGGGAAGTTCGCGAAGCCCACTTCCCGGAGCAAGGCCACCCCGCCGGGCAAGGCCCCAGCGCGAGGCCGTCCCGGATGCCTACCCGCACAGCGTGGCTACGAGCGGGATAGTCAGAATGGAGCAAATGATCGACAGAAACGTGCACTGCATCATGGGGCGTGCATCCTTACCGTATTGAAGGCAGTACAGCGTACCGTTGCTGCCCACCGGCATTGCCATATCGAGCACAAGCGTCGCGATAAACATGGGCGTCATGCCGGGCCACAAGCGCGCGACGGCAAGACATGCCACCGGCACGACAACCAGGCGAAATGCCACGGCAGCATAGGCACGCCAGTTGGTGAGCATCTCGAGCGGACGGTACTTGGCGATAGACGACCCCATGAGCAACAATGCCGCAGGAGTGGTCATGGTGCCAACGATGGAAATCGAGTCGCCCAGCACGCCCCAATCGGTCCATCCGGTGAGCACGATCCCAAGCACAGCAGTACTTGCAATGAGACCAGGACTCTTGCAGCAGGCGGCAATATTGCGCATCTGCGTTTTAAGGCCACCACTTATTCCGCTAAATTACATAACGCCGACGGTAAACATAAGAAAGTTTGGGGGGATAAGCGCAATCGATGCATACAACAGCGCTTGTTTTCCCAACACCGCCGAAATAACCGGAAAACCGATAAACCCGGCATTACCGAAAAGCACGGCGAAGCGATACGAGCATTCCGTCCCTTTGGGAACGCGAAGAGCAGCGGTGACAGCAAACGCGATAACGGTCGCCACCACATACATCACAAAGGACAGTCCCATGAGCGAAAACGTATCGGCAATGCTCGGAAGCTTCACATCATCGCCCAGCGCTGACGAAAGCACCAAGCACGGCAGCGCCACCTGCAACAGCAGATGCGACAGCTCGCGCTCGAACTCCGCTTTCATAAACCCCAGCTTGGCGATACACCACCCCAACAGGATCGGCAAAGAAACCGTCACCATCTGCAAGGCCACGCTCGTAAAACTCATCTACTCCCCCTCTTATCTATTCCACGAGTGCCGGGGCGGGGTGCTTGGTTTTGGAAGTGGGCTTCGCGAAC
>NZ_QSRV01000004.1:97684-129056 GCF_003437235.1 Collinsella sp. TF07-1 | reverse complement strand
CACCCACGAGCTGCGCGGCGAGCGGGCAGAAGATGCCCGCGAGCATGCCGAGCCGCGCCGTGAGGAAGAGCCCTGCGGGGATCATCCACGCCGCGGTCACCGTGTTGGCGAGCGCGCAGAGGAGCATCGTGAGCGTGCCCGCGGCCGTGAGGCCCTCCGAGGAGAACGCCGATCCCGCGAGGTAGATGCCGAAGACCACGAGGTTCGAGAGCGTGCAGAGCGCGAGGCACCAGAGCGCCTTGGCCCACCAGGCGCGCCCGAGCGGGAAGCCCAGGCCCAGAAGCCCCCGCATCCGCGTGCGAGCGTCCGCCCGCGCGACGCACGCCACCACGAGCGAGAGACACACGGGCAGGAAGAGCGCGTACCAGTAGTTCCACGCGCTGAAGATCTGCACGCCCCGGTAGGGCATCGCGCCGAGCAGCGGCATCGGCAGCGCCATGAGCACGGCCAGGCGAACCGGTGCCGCGTGGCGCGACTTCAGGGCCTCGGCGCGCAGGGCCGCGAGCAGGCCGCCTTTCTCGCCCGTCATGCCGCCACCTCCCCGCGCGCTCGTCGCCCTTCCCGGCAGAAGCTCATGAAGAGTTCCTCGAGGTCCTGCCCGGGCCGAAGCGCATCCTCGTAGGCGAGGCGCCCCCCGCAGATGATGCCGATGGTGTCCGCCATCTGCTGCACCTCGGAGAGGATGTGGCTCGAGACGATCACCGTCGTACCCGCCGCCGCGAAGCCGCGGATCTGGTCGCGCAGCTCCTCGATGCCGATGGGGTCGAGCCCGTTGGTGGGCTCGTCGAGCACGAGCAGGCGTGGCCGGGCGATCAGCGCCAGCGCGAGCCCCAGGCGCTGCCGCATCCCCATCGAGAAGCGCCCGGCGCGCTTCTTCCCGGTGTCCGCGAGGTCCACGGCGGCGAGCACCTCATCTATGCGGCTCTCGGGAAGGCCCAGCAGCGTGGTGCGCACGCGCAGGTTCTCGCGCGCGGTGAGATTGGGGTAGAGCGGCGCCTCCTCGATGAGGCTGCCGATTGCGTAGAGGTCCTCGCGGCGCCAGGCGTGCCCGGCAAAGAGGATCTCCCCGGCCGTCGGCCGCAGCATCCCGCAGATCATCTTGAGCGTTGTCGACTTGCCGGCGCCGTTGGGACCGAGCAGCCCGTACACCTCGCCCTCGCGGATATGAAGGCTCACGTCGGCCACGGCGTCCTGCGCCTGGTCGCCGCGGCCGAAGCGCTTGGTGAGCCCGCGCGTCTCGAGCATGTAACCCATGGGTTCGTCCTTTCTCTTCCGGGAGCGCGGGCCGAGTCACCGTGCCCGCGCGCCTTACCTTTCGGGTTCACCATCCATGGTGGGGCGTGTTTCTAACGAAGCCGTAACGGCCGTTGGGCTCTTTTGGCGCCAACCCTTCTCGACCCGCACATCATGATTAATTTGCTTAAGGCAACAACTTTCCCGATCGATGTAATCACCGAATCAAAACGTGTACATCAGCCATCAAAGATGCCGAAAAATGTCATATTTGGAGGCTGATGTACACAAATGCAGAATGCCGCACAACCCAGTAGCATCCTCCATATGTCTGGACTCTCTATGCTTACGCTGGATAGACATCGCCGGAACGGGTATAGTATCGAAAGTTTTGTCGTTAACCAGCGGGGGAGTCCTGTGGGCATCAAAAAGAAGATCAAAAAGGAGCTTATCGGCACTTCCGATTACCCGTCGAATAAGATCTTTACGATCTCCAATTTCATCACCTTTACGCGCCTGATCCTCACCCTGGTATTTCTGTACCTGTTTGTGACGGATAACAACCGCGTCATCGCCATCGTTATCTACGCCGTTGCCGCCTCCACCGACTGGATGGACGGTCAGATCGCCCGCATGACCAAGACGGTCTCGTGGCTCGGCAAGGTCATGGATCCCATCTGCGACCGTGCGCTGCTGTTCACCGGCGTACTTGGGCTGGTGGTTCGCGGAGAGCTGCCGATCTGGGTCTGCGTGCTCATTATTGGCCGCGACATCTATCTGGGCATCGGCACGCTTATCGTGCGTCATTATCACCGTCGCCCCATCGATGTCGTCTTTCCCGGAAAGATTGCCACTGCACTGCTCATGACCGGCTTCTCGCTCATGCTGCTCGGGTTCCCCGTTATTGACGGCCTGCATCTTTTACCTTCAACCCTTACGGCCTTCCCGGGCCTCAACGGAAGCTCGGTGCCCCTCGGCATCTTCTTTGTGTACGGCGGCGTGATCTTCTCCATGCTCACGGCTGTCATCTATTCCATTAAGGGCGGAGTGGCCATTAAACAGGCTCTCGCGCATCCCGAGGACGAGGACATCGACTTTCTGAACCCTGAAATCGAAGACTGATTCGTTGGGGTATGATTACGTACGGTTCATTATTTGCGGCACGTCCGCGATAAGTTAGGGGTTGTCATGGACAACATGGTTAACAATATGCCTCAGAATGATAAGACTGCTGACGCTACCTGCGTATTCCGCGTGCCTTCAAGCGACGTCACCGTTCCCGACCTCATGGCCAACGTGCGCATCACCGCCCCCGTTCTGTCCATCGTCAAGGGTCCGCAGACTGGTGCCGCCTTTGAGCTCGAGGACGACGTGACCACCATCGGCCGCGATCCTGCGAACGGCATCTTCCTCAATGACATGACCGTATCGCGCAGCCACGCGCGCATTATCCGCGAGGGCCTCGGCGCTCGCATCGAGGACTTGGGCTCGCTCAATGGCACCTGGGTCGACGGTGCCATCGTCAATGCAGCCCCGCTGCACGACGGTTCTTCCGTCCAGATCGGTACGTTTACGCTCATCTACCACGAGAGCACGCCGGAGCGCATCGAAACCGGTGAGTAGGGCATGGCCGAACGCAACTATCTGAGTATCGGCCAAGTCGTCAACCTACTTCGAGGCGCATACCCCGATCTATCGAACTCAAAAATTAGATTTCTAGAAGATGAGGGGCTCATCACCCCTCATCGTACGCCTAAGGGGTATCGCCAGTACTCCAAGGAAGACGTTGACCGTCTCGAGGTCATCCTGCACCTGCAGAAGACCCGCTACATGCCGCTTAACGTCATTAAGCAGCGCTTGGAAAACGCCACGGACCTGTCCACTTTGGCTTACGAGGTGGGTCTTCTGTCGGATGTTCCGCTTAAGACGGAGCCCAAGGAGACCAAGCAAAAGCTGCACCCCATCGAGACGATCCCCGACATGCTCGGTGTTGAGATTTCGTTTATCCGCTCTCTTGCCGAGAACGATCTTATCCGCATCATCAAGAGCCCGCAGAACCGCGAGCTTGTCGATGGCCGCGATTTCCCGATCATCCGTTACTGCTCCGAGCTTTCACGTTTCCATATCGAGCCGCGAAACCTGCGCCAGTACGTATCTTCGGCAAACCGCGAGTCCTCGATGTTTGAGCAGGTGCTCGTGAGTATGCTCGGCATGGACACTTCCGACGACGAACGCGACGCCAAGCTCGAGCGTGCGTTTAAGAAGCTTCACGACCTGACCGAGGGTGTGCACACCGCGCTCCTTAAGAACCGTGTCTTTGAGTCGCTTAACGCCGTGGTCGAGGACGCTGACATCGATGCACTCGATGAGGAAATTGCTCGCTCCGAGTCCACCAAGGCCAAAAACGAAGAAACTACCGCGCCGGCTTCGAACGAGGATTCTCTCGTAAAGCCGCTCAAGGTCGTCGCCCCTTCGCAATCCGGCACCGTCACCGCGGGAAAATAACCGCTGCTGATATTTCGGCAACCCATTGAAAGGTCATGCAATGTACGACTTCGAATCTCAAATCGTCGACATCCCCGACTATCCCGAGCCCGGAGTCATCTTCAAAGACATCACGCCGCTCTTTGGCAACCCCGAGGCGCTCAAAGCCATGACCGATGCCCTCGCCGAGCACTTTGCCGGCATGGGAATCACCAAGGTCGTGGGTCCCGAGGCTCGCGGCTTTATGGTGGGCGTTCCCGTGGCCGTCGCTCTGGGCGCCGGCTTTGTTCCCGCACGTAAACCGGGCAAGCTGCCCCGCAAGACGGTGAGCCAGAGCTATGAGCTCGAATACGGCACCGACTCTATCGAGATCCATGCCGATGCCATTACCTCTAAAGATACCGTGTTGATTCTGGACGACTTGGTCGCGACGGGCGGAACCGTCGAGGCAACAGGTAAACTTGTGCGAGATATGGGCGCAAAGCTTGTGGGCTACGGGTGTATCCTTGAGCTTGCGTTTCTCAACCCGCGCGAGAAGCTCACGCCGTCTGATGACGATGTGGAGCTCTTTAGCCTGGTGACGGTAGGCTAGCCGTTACCCTTAGTTACTGGAAAGGAAGCTACATGCGCACAGCAAACACGCACAAAAACATGGCACGCTGCGCTGCTACGGCAACCCTTGCTTGTGTTTTGGGCTTGGGCCTCGCGGCTCCTGCCTACGCCGATACCGCATCCGACCTTGCCGCTGCTCGTACGAAACTCGAGCAGATCGGCACCCAAACCCAGCAGATTTACGATGAGCTTGCCACGCAGACGCAGGCGCTCGATCAGACTGCCGGCGAGATCACGCAAAAGCAGCAGGAGATCGCCGATGGTCAGGCCAAGCTCTCAACCTATGTCGCCGGCGAGTACAAAACCGGCGGTCTGAGCCTGCTTCAGGTTTTGACGGGTGTCGATGATCTGAGCGATATGCTCAACCGTCTGTTCTACTACGGCAAAGTTTCCGATAAGCAAGCCCAGACCATTCAAGAGGTCAAGGAGCTTAAGCAGCAGCTCACCGATAAGCAGGCCGAGCAGGAGAAGAACGTCGCCACCACGCAAAAGAAGGTCGACGAGCTTAACGCCCAGCAGGCTGAAGCCCAGAACGTCGTAAACTCCCTGGATTCGCAGCTGCAGGCCGAGCTTGCCGCAGAGGCCGAGGCCAACGCCGCGCTGCAGGCCGGCATCAACGCCAGTACTGCCGAGAAGGCCACGGTGAGCAACGAGACTGCCGGTACGACCGTGAACACCAACAACGGTGGTCAGACCAGCAATAACAACAACCAGGGCGGCAACACTCCGGCTCCTACGCCGACACCTGCTCCGACGCCGCAGCCCTCCACGCCCGCTCCGGCTCCGACGCCTTCTGCTCCGAGCCAGTCCGTCGATGGTGGTTCTGTTGTCTCGCGTGCATACAGTAAGCTTGGTTGCGCTTATTCCTGGGGCGGAATTGGCCCGAACAGCTTCGACTGCTCTGGTTTTGTTAGCTATTGTCTCACTGGTCGCTATTGCCGCCTGGGCACCACGGGTACCTTTATGGGCTGGACGCGTGTGTCCGATCCGCAGCCCGGTGACGTTGTGGTCAACTCGTACCACACCGGCATTTACATCGGTGGTGGTCAGATGATTCATGCTTCCGACTACAACACGGGTGTTATCATCAGCTCCGTTGCCGCCGGCATGAACAACAACTATATCTTCGTGCGTTACTAAGTCATCTTACACAGCGTGTGAATGTGGACCTCGTGGCTTTAAGTCGCGAGGTCCATTCTTTTTTTCTCTAATCTTGTACGGCTATCTAGTATTCAAAACTAGATAGCCGTACATTCAGTTTGCAAGATGGCTATAATTGTTGAGGAACAATTAGAAAGGACCCTCTATGAGCTGGGCACTTATCTCCGATTCAAGCTGCAACCTCCGCGATTGGCAACCGACCGCGCCCCATACCACCTTTGCATTTGCGCCCCTCAAAATTCGAGTGGGGGAGCGTGAATTCATCGATGACCTTTCGCTCGATGTTCATGAGCTCAACTGCGCTGTTCAGGCGGAGACGAACGCTTCTTCGAGCGCTTGTCCCAGCGTAGGGGAGTGGGCCGAGCTCTTCAAATTGGCAGACAAGACCATCTGCATGCCAATCTCTGAGGGCGTGTCGGGCAGCTACAACGCAGCAGCCACGGCTCGCGATATGGTTCTTGCCGAGGAACCGGACCGCAATATTCATCTTGTCAATTCGCGCGCAGCTGGCGGCAAAATGGACCTCATTTTCTTGCTGTTCGACCGCTATCTTGCAAGCAATCCGGATGTCTCATTCGAGGACGCTTGCGCATACTTCGATAGCCTTGAGCAGAACAGCAAAATCCTCTTCAGCTTGTGCAATTACGAAAACCTGGCCAAAGCCGGACGTATCCCTAAGGCAGCCGGCGTCATTGCCAACAAGCTCAATATCCGCATTTTGGGCACGGCGAGTGAGGCCGGTAAAATCGAACTCGTCGGTCACACGCGTGGCGAAAAGAAGATGCTCAACAAGATCATCGACACCATGGAAGCTGAGGGCTTTACGGGCGGTGAGGTCATCATCGATCACGTTGAGAACGAAGCTGGAGCCCAGGCGCTTACTGACCGCATAGTCGAGCATTGGCCCGGCTCCAAGACCATCATCATGCCCTGCAACGGCCTGGATTCCTATTACGCCGAGATGCACGGCCTCATCATCGGCTACGGCATGGGCGTAGCTTCGGGCAAATAACGTCCAACCAAGCAAAAATACGGGCGGGACAAAGCGACAGATGGCTCTTTGTCCCGCCCGTTTTATACTTCGGCTAGCTATTAAACCCATTGAACTTGAGGTAGCTCATCAGATACGCCTTCGAAACAAAGGACGAAACTGCGCTGCGCACGAGCAGCGACTCACGCGTAACCTGATGCGCCGTATCGGGAACCGGCGTCTGCTCGACGGAAAATGCCGCTCGAATCGATGCCTCGAGCTGATCAACCACATAGTCGAAGGCCGTCGGGGCATCGTAGCTCAATCGCTGAATGTTAAAGAGTGCCTGCACCGCAGCAATAGGTAACACCTGCTTAAAGAGGCAGATAGCGATCAGGCGGGCAATCTGCTCGCGGCCATATTGCTTTTTGACCGGAGCAGGCACCAGGCCGACCTTCACGTAGTTATTGATCATCGATGGCGTAATGACAGGGTGCTCAACGCAAATGGACAGCGGCTCCATCCACAGCGCAACATACTCAATAACCTGGTCGCGATAGAGCGTCACATTGGGCAACTGGTCATAGCGCGGCAGACTCAACGTATTGAGTTTACGCACGATTTCGGACTGAATAAATGCATCGGGCAGCACCGTGGGTTGAATATCCTCAGGCTTAATACTGACCGACGAATCGGACATCGGAATAACGTGTTTAACGTGGTTCATAAAGGTCCTCCGTTCATTTTCTATATTGTATTCTAGGTTATCTAGTTTTGCATACCACATAGCCAGCAAGTAAAAGTGGTTGGACAACACATTGATGCATCGTCCAACCACTATGTTTAAAGATAGCAACCTTACATAAGATATATTATCGTACTTATCCACGGAGATACGCGTATGCGCTCGTTGCCGCTATGGCTCCATCAGAAACGGCGGTCACAACCTGGCGTAAGCGCTTGGAACGGATGTCGCCAGCGGCAAATAGACCAGGTGTACGGGTGGCCATCGAATCGTCGGTGACAATGCCGCCGTCGGGAGCCAGGTCGACTAGATGCTCAACAAGCTCGGTATGTGGCTGCGTCCCCGTAAAGACAAAGATGCCAAACGAGCCGGGCTCAAATGACTCGGCATGAGTTTCCCCAGATGCATTGTCCTTAAAGGTAATCGTCGTTGGCATGGCTTCGCCCGATAGCTCCACAATACTAGTTTGGTACCTAACTGTAATATTGTCCTTTGCGAGTACTTTCTGAACAACACCATCGGGCGCACGGAACTGGTCGCGGCGCAGCACGATGGTCACGCTGCTGGCAATGTCGGACAGGAACAGCGCCTCTTCGCATGCCGAATTGCCACCACCGATTACAAAAACCTGCTTGCCGCGGAAAAACATGCCGTCACATGTTGCGCAATATGAAACGCCACGACCGCGATACGTATCCTCGCCTGCGAAACCTGCCGGACGCGGCGTGGCACCCATGCAAGCGATAACGCTCGAGGCCAGCGTATCGCCCATATCGTGATGCACCGTAAACAACGCTGCATCGGCATCGTAATCGATACCCGTAACCATGCTCCATGTAACCTGTGCTCCCAGGCCCTCTGCATGCTGCTGAAAACGCTCGCCAAGTTCGGCGCCACTCAGGAGCGGGAAACCCGGATAGTTCTCGACCTCATTGGTTGTGGCGATCTGCCCTCCCGACATGCCCTGCTCAATCACGGTCGTCGTCAGGTTGGCACGCGCAGCATAAATGGCGGCAGCATAGCCCGCGGGGCCGCCACCGATAATCGCAACATCGATCGGCTTATCGGTAGTCATGAAGCGTCCTTTCGTCGAAACGTTGTCGTTCTTTGCGCTCGTACCCAAATTTACGTGAACGTGACACTCATGCACTACAATGATAAATCCGTATTACAAAGCTGAAGGGGAGTTATCGATGGACCAGGCGCAGACGAGTGACGACGCTCCCCTGCTCACGCACAGCACTCCCCAATCGGAGCAAACCACGCTCCTGGCTCAGCAAAAACCTCTCGTGACCATCGTGCACGCCTCCGTTGGCTCGGGCCACAAGGCCGCCGCAAATGCGATAGCGCAGGCATTCGACCTCATCCGCGGCACCAATGGCATCCCCGAGGATATTGAGATTGAAGTGCTCGATATCCTTGATTTTGGACGTATTAAATTCGACGGCAATAAGACCGCGGCTTCTTTTACGGGAGCCACGCGCCCCATTTACGACCTGACCTGGCGATATACGCTTACGGGACATCTTCTCTGGGGTGGCGGAACGGCATGGTCGCGAATTATGTTCCCCGCCTTCAACGAATATATTCGTAGCCGCAGGCCCATAGCCGTGGTTGCAACGCACATCACAGCAGCCAATGTTGCCGTGGGCGCCCGCGTAATTACGGGTATCGATTATCCGGTCATCTGCGTACCGACCGACTACGAAGTCGAGGGATGGTGGCCCCACAAGGATACCGATTTATTCTGTGTTGCCAACGAATTTATGGCCGAAACGCTGCGTCCGCGCAAGGTGCTCGAGACAAAGATTCGCATTACCGGCATTCCTATTCGCGCCGGATTCGACACGGATTACGATCGCGAGGAAGAGCTAGCTAAGTTCAACCTCCCCACCGAGAAGACCGTCGTGCTGGTAATGGCCGGTGCCAGCTTGCCTCAACCGTACGTTCGCTTTCGCGCGGAGATGGACCGCACCCTCCCCTTCCTACGCAGCTTCGAAGACATGCACTTTGTCTTTTTGCCGGGCAAAGACACCGAATATGCCACCCGCCTCAAAACGCTCTTCGACGCCATGAAGCTCGAAAACGTCACGGTTCTGGACTATGTCGATGATATGGCAGCGCTTATGCACGGCTGCGACCTGGCAATTCTCAAATCGGGCGGACTCACCGTCACCGAATGCCTGTGCGCACACCTGCCGATGATCCTGCTGGGCAAGTCCTATGGCCAGGAAAAGGCCAACACCACCATGCTCACCGGCATGGGCGCCAGCATGCATGTCACCACCGCACGAGAGCTCATCGTGACGTTGCGTCATCTCCACGATCATCCTGAGTCGCTCAAGGCACTGCTCATCAACGGCGAAGTACTACGCCGCCCCCACGCAGCCGAAGACATAGCCATCGCAACCATGGAGCTCGTAGGCAAACCCCAAAAGCGCAAAAGAGCCTTCTGCCGCTTCTACTGGGGCGGAAAACCCGCGCATATCCGCTAGCGTCTTTATGTCCGCTTACCTGCGGGAGGCCCCTATATATCATCCCATGCTCAAACATTCTCGCTTCGCTGCGAAACTGCGCGTGGGACGATATATAGGGGCCTCCCGCAGGTAAGCTGCGTTTACGTACTAGCAGCTATACCAGATTCCCCTCCAGTAGAATCTGCAAAGGGGAACCAGAAAATATAAATACAGTAAGTCGATGCGACAAAGGAGGCGACCCTTCATCGCATCGACTTACCAGAAAAGTAAATATTGTTTCAAGCGAGTAGCCGCCCGCCCGGGGCTTACCTATATCGTTCCACGCGCAGTTTCGCAGCGAGCGAAGCGACGCGAGAATGTTTGAGCATGGAATGATATAGGTAAGCCCCGGGCGGGAGGGATACGAGCACCCTAGGCGATGCCGCTGGAGCCGAAGCCTCCGTTGCCTCGGTCGGTTTCGTCTAGTTCTTCTACCTCTATGAGGTTGACCGTGGGGACTTCTTGGATGACGAGTTGGGCTATACGGTCGCCTTTGTTGATTTGGATGCTGTTCGTGGGGTCTAGGTTAATGAGGATGACCTTGAGTTCTCCTCGGTAGTGGGCGTCGATGAGGCCCGGCGTATTGACTATAGACAGGCCCTGCTTGATGGCCAAGCCGCTGCGGGGCTGGACGAAGCCGGCGTAGCCATCGGGCAGGGCGATGGCCAGCCCCGTAGAGACCAGACGGCGTTCGAAGGGCTTCAGGACGCAGTCCTCGTTGGAGCGCAAATCCAAGCCGGCATCAGTGGGATGGGCGTATTTGGGAAGCTCAACGGTGGGATCGAGACGCTTTATGTTGACGGTAATGTTGGACATGGAATCACCTTAGCTTGTCGAGCTCTTGCAGAAACTCATCGACGTCTTTGAAATCGCGGTAGACCGAGGCAAAGCGGATGTACGCCACCTTGTCAATCTTGGCCAAGCGCTTGAGCACCATGTCACCCAACTCATGGGACGTGACGGCCGTCAGCGTGCGAGAGCGCAACTCGACCTCGATGTCGTCGATAATCTCATTGAGCTTCTTAGTGTCGATATCGCGCTTGATGGTGGCTCGCATCAAGCCGACGAGCAGCTTATTGCGATCAAACCGCTGCTTGGTTCCGTCTGACTTAATGACCTCGATTGGGTCTTCGCATCGCTCGAACGTTGTAAAGCGGTAGTTACACGAGCAACATTCGCGACGGCGCTTAATGGTGTTATTTGACTCCTGCATACGGGAATCAACGACGCGGGTATGTGCCTTGCCGCATTTGGGACAGCGCATGGTACCTCCTCTTAAACGATAACAAGGGTACCATGCGCAGCGCGATAATGATTACGAACGAGCAGGAACCTTAAGATGCGCACCGGCGGCGAGCGAACCATGCTCCAGATGATTGACGTTACGGATCATGTCGGAAGTCTCTTGCGTGGAAAGGCCTTCGATTGGATATTCCTCGGCAAGCGACCAAAGAGAATCGCCAGTCTGAACGCGAATGGTCTCGTAAGTAATGTTGGAAACGGACTCGGCATACGCGGCGTGACGAGCGCTAAAGACCGAAGTAGCGAGGACAAAGAAGAGCGTAAGCGCAACGGCGACGGCGACAATCGTCGGAACCTTCAGGGCAACGCGGGCCGGCGCGACTACAGCCTGCTGATTGCGAGCAGGCTTTACGGTCAAAGGTTGAATGCCGGAGCGGCCACCCTGAACAACCGTAAAAGTGGGTTCTGCAGGCGTCTCGAGCTTAAGGGCGAGGTTTCCCTGGACCATATTCGTTGCGTTCATCATGTTCTCCTCTCGCGTGTTTTGCTGAGAACAGTTTTATCAAGCCGCGCGGACAAAAATGTCTAGCGCGAGAACGAATGTTCGGTTATTATTATCTTCGAACAGTTGTTCCTGTCAAGCAAAATTCGAACATTTGTTTGACATGGGTAGAGAGGATGCCCTGATGGCTCGCAAAATTACCAAGCGTCAGCAGCAAATTTACGACTTCATCAAGGAATATCAGCAGGAGAAGGGTTATCCGCCCAGCGTGCGCGAGATGGCTTCTGCCGTGGGCCTTTCCTCCCCCAGCACCGTGCACGCCCATCTCTCTGCCCTGGAGGCGCGCGGGCTACTCAAGCGCGATGCCACCAAACCGCGCGCCCTGGAACTCTTTAACGAGGATGGTTCCTCTGTCTCAATTTCTAAATCTGACGAGCCCACCGCACCTCGCGGAACGGTCTCGCTACCGCTCGTTGGTCGCGTCGCGGCTGGGATTCCCATTCTGGCCGAGCAGAATATCGAAGACACGTTTACTATCCCGACCGAAATCGCCACTGATCAGGGTTCCTTTATCCTTGAGGTGCATGGGAGCTCAATGATCAATGTCGGCATCTTCAATGGCGATTACATCATCGTCCGTGAACAAAAGAGTGCCATGAACGGCGAAATTGTCGTGGCCATGATTGATGGTTCGGCGACCGTCAAGACGTTCTACAAGGAGCAGGGGCGTGTGCGCTTGCAGCCCGAGAACGACACCATGGAACCTATCTATGCAACGAATCCCGTTATCCTGGGCAAAGTCGTCGGCTTGATGCGCCGGTTCTCGTAATGCAAAAACGCATAACCATCTTTGATACCGTCCGCGGGTTTACGATGATTTCTATGGCAGGTTTTCACGCTTGCTATGATCTCGCCTACCTGTACGGCTGGGATATGCCTTGGTTTACCCAGACTGTCTTTCAAGACGTCTGGCGCGCCAGCATCAGCTGGGTATTTTTGTTTATCGCGGGTTGGATGTGCACTCTTTCGCGCAACAATATCAAACGTGCCGCCAAATACGCCTTAGCAGCACTCGTTGTCTGGTTGGCAACAACACTTGTCTCATTCGACGATTCGGTTAATTTTGGCATCATCTACTGCATGGCCGCATGCACCGGCATCGTGGCGTTGACCGATCCCGTCCTTAAGAAGATAACGGCGAGATGGGGCATGCCCCTATGCCTTGCGTTGTTCGCCCTCACCTGGAGCATCCCCAAAACGATCTACCCTGTCCCCTACCTGGCGTGGCTAGGATTTCCGAGCCCTGGGTTTGTCTCAGGTGATTACTACCCCATCATCCCGTTTATCTTTATGTATCTTGCAGGATACTTCGCCGCACACATAGCGAAGAGTATCGATAAGACCGTCCCTAGCTGGGCCTACGCCAACCCCCTGCCGGCGCTCGCCAGCCTTGGACGTCACGCTCTCCCCTTTTATCTGCTGCATCAGCCCATCATTCTGGGCATTTTGGAGATCGTCTACTCGGTGCGATAACGCTCGAGCCGCGGTGCAATACGAGCCGGCAGTTTCGCCACAATGCGAACGCCGTCCTCGAGATATTCCTCATGCAGAAGGGTTCCCTGCTCATGCACCAGCGTGATGAGAGCGCCCTCACGATACGGGATATCAGCGGAGAGCAACACATCGGTGGCAGCTGCCTCGCGAGCAATCTGGTCGACGAGATCGTTGAGCCCCTCGCCCGTTTGGGCCGAGAACAGAACGGCCTCCGGATAGCGACGACGGAAACTCAATCGATCGACGCTATCGATAAGATCGATTTTATTGAATACGGTAAGCGTTAAACGCTCTCCGGCGCCGATCTCATCAAGCACGCGGTCGACAGCCTCCAGCTGCCGCTCATAGTCCTCGTCAGACGTATCTACGACTTTGAGAATAAGATCGGCACCCAAAACCTCGGACAGCGTCGATTTAAAGGCATCGACCAGACCATGGGGCAGCTTTTGAATAAAGCCGACGGTATCGGTAATCGTCATGCCGCGACCGCCGGGCAGACGATACGAACGCGTCGTAGGGTCGAGCGTAGCAAACAGCTTGTCCTGCGAAAGTACCGTAGAGCCGGTCAGACGATTGAGTAACGTCGATTTACCGGCATTGGTATAACCGGCTAACGCGACGCGAAACGCCGGGGACTCAATGCGACTCTTGGATTGAACATCGCGACGCTGTTCAACCTGCTTGAGCTCACGACGAAGCGCAGCGATCTTATTACGAATAAGGCGACGGTCGACCTCGAGCTGACTTTCGCCCTGACCAAAACGTGAGCCGATGCCGCCGCGCGTCTGCTCCTTGGCGAGATGGCTCCACATGCCACGCAGGCGAGGCAACAAATATTGAAGCTGTGCCAGCTGTACCTGCAGGCGTCCCTCACGCGTCTGAGCATGCAGGCCAAAGATATCCAGGATCAGTGCTGTACGATCGATAATCTTTACCGGCTCGCCCACAGCTTTCTCCAAATAGGATTGCTGCGAGGGCGTCAGGTCGTCGTCAAAAATAACGACATCGGCATCCATGCGATGCACCAGGCCGCACAGCTCTTCTACCTTGCCGGAACCGATAAACGATTTAGGATACGACTTTACCAAACGCTGCGACAAGCGTGCCACGCACTGAGCACCAGCTGTGTGGGCAAGACGCTCCAGCTCATCAAGCGAGCGATCGAGCGGCCATGCATTGTCGCGCCACTCAACACCAACTAAAATGGCACGCTCGGGCTCGGGTGCCGTGGGAACAAGGGGGAAACGGGCCATTAGGCAGCCTCAATACGATGCAGGATATCCTCAACGACCTCATCGATCGTACATTCATCCATATCAAACCACACGATACGGTCATCGCGCTTAAACCACGAAAGCTGACGCTTGGCATAACGACGCGAACGCATCTTAATGAGTTCGCGAGCCTCATCCATGCTCATCACGCCATTGAAAGCATCAATGATCTCTTTATAGCCAATTGCCTGCATCGACGTCAGGGCATCTCCCAGCCCCTGGCCCATAAGACCGCGGACCTCATCGACAAGACCCTGCTCAAACATCAGATCGACGCGCTGGTTAATGCGCTCGTAGAGCACCTCGCGATTACGCGTCAGACCAAACCATAGGGCATGATAATGCTCGTGCGGAACACTAAACTGCGACTTTTGCTGCGCATAGGAGACGCCATCATCATGCATCTCGAGCGCACGAATCACACGGCGCACGTTATGGGGATGAATAACAGCAGCCGATTCTGGATCGCGCTCGGCAAGCAAGGCATGCAGTTCTTCCTCGCCAATACGCTCGGCAAGCTCCTGATAGCCCGCACGACGATCGTCCTCAAGTTCACCCGAGGGAAAGTCCATCTCATCGAGGGCGGCCTTGAGATACAGCCCCGTACCTCCGCAAAAAACCGGCAGGCAACCCGAACCAAGGAGACGTTCAACATGCGCGCGAGCGTCGGCCTGATAAAGCGCAGCAGAATATGCCACACCCGGCTCTACAATGTCAACGAGACGCAGCGGCGCCGTGCACTCATCGGGCGCCATCTTTGCGGTACCGATGTCCATGCCGCGATAGATTTGCATCGCATCGCACGACAGCACTTCGGACGAAAGACGAGCTGCCAAACGGTCGGCAACATCACTCTTACCAACCGCCGTCGGACCGACGATCGCAACGGCGGAAAGACCTGCCCCGGGAGCAACCATTAGCGCGGCTCGCCCACAACGGAGCCGGACAAATACCAGGTCTTGGCAATGTAAACGTCAACATCAACGATCTTGCCAACAAGCTGATCGATACTGTACCCCTCGGGGATAGGCGCATGCACGGTCTGATTCTTGGGACTCTTGCCCAGCAGGACCGCGTCGTTCTTTTTACTCGTTCCCTCAATGAGCGCCGGAACCACAGTATGAAGCTCACCCTGGTTATACTCGTGTGCCGTGGTCTCGATAACCTTAACCAGGCGGTTGAAACGCTCAAGAATAACCTCATGCGGCGTAGGATCGTCAATCTCGGCGGCCGGGGTACCGGCACGCTTGGAATAGATGAAGGTATAGGCCTGAGCATAGCGGACCGTCTCAGCAAGCGAGAGCGTCTGCTCAAAGTCTTCTTCAGTCTCGCCCGGGAAGCCAACGATAATGTCGGTCGAGAGCGCGATATCGGGCATGCGGTTGCGAATGCGATCGACCAGGCCCAGATAGTCCTCGCGTGTATAACGGCGATTCATCTCTTTGAGGATCCGCGTCGAACCTGACTGGACGGCCAGGTGAAGCTGCGGCATAACGGCAGGCGTCTCGGCCATGGCGTCGATGGTCTCGGGCAGCAGATCCTTGGGATGCGAAGACGTAAAGAAGATGCGCTCCACGCCCGTATCGCCCACGGCACGCAGCAAATCGGCAAAACGCGGCTTGCCAAACAGATCGCGACCATATGAGTTAACGTTTTGGCCCAACAGCGTAATCTCACGCACGCCCTGGCGTACCAAACCGGTCACCTCGTCGACAATCTCCTCGAAGGGGCGGCTCTTTTCGCGACCACGCACGTACGGCACGATGCAATAGGTGCAAAAATTATTGCAGCCTGTCATGATGGGCACCCAGGCGTGATACTGGGTCTCGCGATGCCACGGCATGCTCATGGCATCCGTATCCTCATGCTCATTGGTACGGATATGACGCTTGCCATCAAGGAACGCCTCGGCAATGAGCTCGGCCACATGTGCAATGGAATGCGTGCCAAAGATGACATTGACGTTATCGACGTTAGTGAGCAGGCCCTCGCCATCGCGCTGCGCGATGCAACCGCCAACGGCAACCACGCGCTTGCCCGAAGGCGAAGGCGGCAGGCTTTTGCAGGAATTACACTGACCGTACAGGCGAGTATCGGCGGCCTCGCGCACGCAGCACGTCATGAAGACAACGATATCGGCATGCGCGGGATCGAGCGCCATAAGGCAGCCATACGAATCAAGCAGACCGCTCACACGCTCGGAGTCGTGCTGATTCATCTGGCAGCCAAAGGTGCGGATAAAGTAGGTTTTACCGGCAAGAATATCGCGTACGGAACGCTGGTCCATGTGCATAAGTCCTAACGATGGGGAGCGAAACAAGGCAAGCAGAAGCTATGCCACAGGCTTAACATCATCCATGACGACGTTATCCATAGCAGCTCGATTGAT
The DNA here is from genome assembly GCF_003437235.1 of Collinsella sp. TF07-1. Taxonomy (NCBI): domain Bacteria; kingdom Bacillati; phylum Actinomycetota; class Coriobacteriia; order Coriobacteriales; family Coriobacteriaceae; genus Collinsella; species Collinsella sp. TF07-1. Next base: position 112,374 of record NZ_QSRV01000004.1, on the reverse strand, counting down.
CTGGTGAACGTAGATAGAAAGGCGGATGGCCGTGCGCGACTCCCCGTTAATGAGGATGTCGGAGAACACGGGCGCGCAGGAAATATCAAAACCGGTTGGAATCAAAAAACCGCGCGCGATAGCAACGGCCTTAATAGCCTGGTTGACGGCACCGGCGCCGACACACTGGATGTTGACGGGTACACCATCCTTGACCATGCCGGCGATGGCGCCGGCAACGGACGCGGGCGATGATTTGCTTGATACCTTCAGGCAATCCATGAAGAAACTCCTGCATTTAAAAGTACGTTTTAACTGCAATAACTGTATCGTACCGAGTGGACTCGGTAAAGGCACTATTCCTCTTTGGCAAGATCAAAGGTCACGGTGATTCGATCACGCGAAACACGAATCTTTGGGTCGCCGCAAAGGTTGAGATAGTACCGGGTGGCAAGGTCATTAAAGTCGCGTTCCACAGCGCGCGAAAACTGTGCCATGTCATCCTTGGCAATACGTAGCCCGCGACGATCCTTCGCGAGATCGACAGGAGCCGGCGCATGCGAGGACGAATCACGCTCGCGCAGCAGACGCGCGGTCACACCGCGAACGGGCTTAATCTGCCCTGCCAAAATGCGATGGGCCGTGCGCTCGGACATCTCAAGACCCAAACCCGAACAAATACGGATAAAGTCCTCGGCATCAGAAGCAAGGCCTAAACGATCGACAACCGGAAGCTCGCTCTCGTCATCAATGAACAGGAGACGAGACGTATCGAGCCGACTTGACGCTTGAGCATAAAGGGTCGCGGCAATCTCAGACGGAGAACCGAGATAGACATCGCAACCACGCAACTCCTCGAGCGCAAACTCACAAGCAGCGCGAATAATATTATGTGGACCGCGAGCGCAGACATAACGTCCGTCCTCATCCTTGACGGCCTGGGGCCAGCTGGACTGATCGGCACGCTCACTGAGGCGGTCGGCCGCAACGCTCACCTTGAAGGCTGAACCAAGATCGACGCCGGACGTGACCACACGGGCCTCGTCGGTGTTCTGCTTAATCGAAAACAATGCCATGCCACGACCGTGAACGCCCCAACGGTCCATCTTCATGCTCTCGAGCTTGGAGGTAACGCGGGCATCAAAGATTCGCTCTTGCATATCCTGCGGAACGCCAGAACCGTTATCCAGAAAGACAAGCGTGCGGACGCCATCTTCCTTGGTCGTGGCGAGATAGACCTTGTCGGCGCCGGCATCGCGAGCATTACGGAGCATTTCGATGACGATGTCCTCGACATGCTGAATGTCGTGCTTAGCCTGGCGCCGCTCGGCCTCCGAAACGCGGAGGCGGACATACCCCTCGCCAAGGTTCTCCTCGACGCGAAGGTTGCCCTCCCCCGACATCGACGCGATAAATGAGATGAGCTCGTTCGCGTCGCTCATGTTATTTAGCGATATCGACAGCGCGGCTCTCGCGAATCACGACGACGCGCACCTGACCGGGATACTCCATCTCTTCCTCGATCTGATGGGCGATATCGTGAGCCAGGACCGTGGACTGGGCATCGGAGATCTTGTCCGGCTGGACCATGACGTGGACCTCGCGACCGGCCTGCATGGCATAGGTACGTTCGACGCCGTCATGGGAGTTGGCGATCTCCTCGAGCTTCTCAAGACGCTTGATGTAGTTCTCGGCAGACTCGCGACGGGCACCGGGGCGAGAGGCAGAGACAGCATCGGCGGCCTGCACCAGGACATCGAGCACCGTGTTGGGGTCGACATCGGCATGGTGAGCCTCAATAGCGTGGACGATAACGGGCTTCTCGCCATAACGGCGGGCAAGCTCGGCGCCGATGACGGCATGCGGGCCCTCGACGTCGTGGTCGATTGCCTTGCCCAGGTCATGAAGCAGGCCGGCGCGCTTGGCGGTCACAACGTCCAGGCCAAGCTCGGAAGCCATCACGCCGCACAGATCAGAGACCTCGAGGGAATGCTGAAGCACGTTCTGACCAAACGAGGTACGGTAGCGCAGGGCACCAAGGGTCTTGACGATCTCGGGGTGCAGATCGTGGATGCCGGTATCGAAGGCAGCCTGCTCGCCAGCCTCGCGCACGCGCTGCTGAACCAGGTCGGCGGCCTTGTGATACATCTCCTCGATACGGGCAGGGTGAATGCGGCCGTCGGCGATGAGGTTCTCGAGGGCGACACGGGCGGTCTCACGACGGACCGGGTCGAAGCTCGAAAGAACGACGGTCTCGGGCGTGTCGTCGATCACGAGGTTGACGCCGGAAACCTGCTCGAAGGTCCGGATGTTGCGACCCTCGCGACCGATGATACGGCCCTTGAGGTCATCAGAGGGAATGTGCACGGAGGTAACGGTGACCTCGGCAGTGTGATCGGCAGCGCAGCGCTGAATCGCCAGAGACAGAATCTCCTGGGCGGTCTTGTGGCACTCGGCGCGAACCTGCTGCTCGGACTCGCGAATGATCGTGGCGGCCTCGTGGGTGACCTCGCCGCGAACCTTATCGAGGAGCTCCTTGTGGGCGTCCTCGCGGGTAAGGTCGGCGATACGCTCGAGCTCGGAGGTCTGCTTTGCGCAGAGCTCCTCGAGCTCACGGGAGCGCTTCTCGACCTGACCGGCCTGGCTGGACAGCTGATGCTCGCGCTTGTCGAGAGCGTCGTTGCGGCGATCGAGGGATTCCTCGCGCTGCATCACGCGGTTCTCGAGCGTACGAATCTCGTTCTTACGCTGCTTGTCCTCGGCCTCAGCGGCCTGCTTGTTCTTGATGATCTCCTCTTTAGCCTCGAGCAGAGCCTCTTTTTTGAGGGTCTCGGCCTGACGCTCAGCATCACCGATCAGGGACTCAGCCTGTGCGTGTGCCGACTGGATTTTTTCGTCGGCCTCGTGAAGACTACCCTGCTTGGCGGTGCGCATGTAGGCAATGGCGGCGATGGCACCCAAAACGATGCCAACGAGCGCTGCGATGATAGGCATGCTCACTCCTTTTTATGGATTCGTTACACAACAAAGCGAACCGTCCTTACGAACGGCTCGCGACATTTGAGTAATATGGGCGCAGCTTATGCGGGTCGGATACAGGTAAACATATAAACAAACTCATCACAGATGAGCACATATCACAAAGCAAATGACAGTGTTTATCGTACGTTGAACCACAACAACTGTCAAATAAATGGCCCCAGCACGGCGGCTAAAACGCGGTGAACGGCAGGGCCACAAAACGCATACGCCTAAACCGCACATTCCTCACGTTCGGCATCGAGACGTGCCTTAACGGCATCGGCGGCGATGTGATACGAGAAGCCCTTGCCCATCAAAAACCGAACCAGTTTTTCGAATCCGCGCGTCTCTGGAACACGCCGCTTGGCGAGCAGGGCTGACGCACGCGCCGAATCGTCTTCGACGGCAAAATAATCCTCGGGATAACCGGGAATGTCATCGAGCACGACATGACGGCGCTTGAGCTCGGTCTCGATTTTACGCTGTCCCCAACCGCGCCGCTTGCGTTCCTCGATAAAGTACGAGCAAAAGCGGTTCTCGTCTAAAAAGCGATACTCGGTGGCGCGCTCGACGGCGAAATCGATCGCGGGCTGGCGAAAGCCGTAGCGTGACAACTTGTCACGGACCTCACCCGTCGCATGGTCGCGTCGCGATAGCATCTCGGTCACCATGGTAAGTGCACATTTACGCTCGATGAGCTGCACCGCTTCACGAAAGTTATCCCAATCACAGGGAAGATCTGGGCGATTTTTGACATACAGGCGCGCGACCCGCACGGGAATCCAAATGGACCGCTCAAAACCGCCCTCAAGCTCACAATCGATATGTGCGCAAGGCTTTTTGGACGCATACCCGCTCGAGAACGAGGAGGCCGCCTTCTTATCGGGAAAGACGACCGTGGCCTCGGTCACCGTATACGACATGAGCGTAACCGCTACTCGTCGTCATCATCGAGCATGGCGGAACCATCGATGGCGTAAAGCTCGTCAAACTCCTCAGGCGCAGGCTGATCGGTCAGCTCGACCTCGGACGGAGCATCGTCATCAAACTCAAGCCCGCAGGCAAGGCGGACCTTATGCTCAATCTCGTCGGCGCAATCGGGGTGTTCGCGCAGGAACGCCTTGGCGGCCTCGCGACCGTTGCCGAGCTTGTCCTCGCCATAGGCAAACCAGGAGCCCATCTTCTTGCAAATGCCGCACTCGACAGCCATGTCCAGAATCGAGCCCTCCTTAGAGATGCCCGTACCGTACATGATGTCGAACTCAGCAGAACGGAACGGAGCTGCCACCTTGTTCTTAACGACCTTGGCGCGCACGCGGTTACCGATAACCTCATCCTTAAGCTTAATGCTGTCGATGCGGCGAATGTCGATACGCACCGAAGAGAAGAACTTAAGGGCGCGGCCGCCCGTCGTGGTCTCGGGGTTGCCGAACATGACGCCGATCTTCTCTCGCAGCTGGTTAATGAAGATGCATGTCGTGTTGGACTTGGACAGCGAGCCGGCGAGCTTGCGGAGCGCCTGACTCATCAGACGAGCTTGCAATCCGACCGTGGTATCGCCGATCTCTCCCTCGATCTCGGCACGCGGGGTCAGCGCGGCGACGGAGTCGACGACGATGGCATCGATGGCGCCGGAACGCACGAGCATGTCAACAATCTCGAGCGCCTGCTCACCCGTATCAGGCTGGGAAATCAGTACCTCGTCGATATCCACGCCAATGCGCGCGGCATACGTGGGATCGAGCGCGTGCTCGGCATCGATAAATGCTACCACGCCACCCATTGCCTGGGCTTCGGCCAGGATCTCGAGCGAAAGCGTCGTCTTACCGGAGGACTCAGGACCGTAAATCTCGACGATACGGCCGCGCGGCACACCGCCGATACCCAGAGCGGCATCGAGCGCCAGAGCACCCGTGGGGATGGCCTCGACCTCGAGCTCGGGGCCGCCGTCACCATACCTCATGATGGAACCTTGACCGAACTTCTTCTCGATCTCGGCCTTGGTGGTGGCGATCATCTCTTCGCGCTCTTTGCCCGTCGTGGGTGCATGGACGGTACGTACGGGACCTGAATTCTTGGCCATGAATAGCCCTCCTCTTAACAACCTGCATCGATAATAAACGAACGGCTGTTCGTGGTCAACCGTTCAGACCAATCATATGCAGGCAGTCTTTCCAAAACCCAACCAAACGCCGACCAAACACTGTCCAAATGCTTGACCACATAGGGCCAAATAAAAACAAGGAAGGAGATAATACACCTATGACCAGCACAAAAGCTAAATTCGTCAGAGGTCCCCATCTCCACAATTAAGGGGCCCTAAGGCCCCTTAAAACACGCCTATTCCATAGAGTTGAGCACAAGGGCAATGCGTCCCAATGCCTCCGTGACCGCATGGGCACGAACACACGAACGGTCGCCCTCATAGTGGCAACGCACAGAGTCCACGATCGGCACTTCCCCATCAGCCACGCGATACGCCCAGCCAATATAGAACGTGCCGGCGGGGTCTTGCTCGGTGCCACCACCGGGCCCAGCGTAGCCCGTTGCGCTCACGGCCACATCGCTCTGATAGAGGTCCAGCGAGCCCGCGGCCATCTCGCGCGCCGTCTGGTGCGACACGGCGCTAAACCGATCGAGCGTCTCCTGCTCAACACCCAGAACACGATGCTTGATCTCATCGCAATAGGTCACCGCACCGCCGCGCAGCACCGCCGAGGCGCCCGGGATATCGGCAATCGTCGAGGCGATCATACCCGCCGTCAGCGACTCAGCCGTAGAAACCGTCACGCCCCGAGCGCTCGCGCGCTCGACAATATCGCGCGCCAGCTCCTCGTTATGTGCGGAAATCTGCTCAAAAGAGTCCGCCATACCCACCAGGACCTAGACCGAGAAGACGATCTTGCGGCAGTTCCAGAAGTACTGGGCGCCCGAGATAACGGTCAGGACAACGGCAACAGCGTACAGGAAGCGTGAAACGCCATAGACACCGAGCAACAGCTCCGCAGGCCCCAACTGGAGGCCGGTCATCGCAAAAACGCACAGGTAGCCGCAGATGGAGACCATCGTGGTCGCCGTCTTGTACTTGCCGAGCTTATCGGCGGCAATGACCACACCGGCCGCACTCGCGACCATGCGAAGGGCGCTCACCAACAGCTCGCGGAACAAGATAATGAACACGGACCACACGGTCACCGCGCCAAAATCGAGGAACAGCAGCAGGGCCGAGAACACGAGTAGCTTGTCGGCGATGGGGTCCAAAAACTTACCGAAGTCGGTGATCTCGTTGCGCGAGCGCGCCAGATAGCCGTCGACCTTATCGGTGCACGACAGGATAACGTACAGAATAAAGGCGGCGGCGGCGAGCGGGCCGTCGAAGGTGCTCCAGTCCGTACCGGCAACGCTCGTGTGAGACAGCGCCGACACGATCATGAACACCGGGATAAAGACGATGCGAACGCACGTCACGATGTTGGCGGGCGTCCAAACACTCGTCAGTTCCTTATTGCTCTCGTTTGCCACGACGCTCTCCTACTCCACAACATGTCCGATAAGCTCATAGCAGAAGCTATCGGTAAACTCGACGGTCAGAATATCACCCACGGACGCCTCGCTGGCGTCCAGATGCACCGCGCCATCGGAATCGGGCGCCTGGAACCAGGCATGGCCGATCAGCTCGGCGCCGTCCTCGGTTTCTTCGATACCGTCGACGATCACCTGGGCGCGCTCGCCCACATGTGCGGCGGTGGCGGCAAAACCGAGCGACTCAGCCAGGTCCATGGCCTCCTGGGCGCGCTCGAGCTTGACCTCTTCGTCGACCTGACCCTCCATCTTAGCGGCCAGGCTGCCCTCCTCCTGCGAGTAGGCAAAGACGCTCGTGTAGTCAAAGCCGACGGTGTCCATAAAGTCGATAAGGTCGCGGAACTCGTCGTCGGTCTCGGTCGGGAAGCCGACCATGGCCGTGGAACGGATCACGATGCCGGGGATACGCTCACGCAGATCGCGGAACAGGTCCTCGAGCTCCTGGCGCGAACCAGAACGGCGCATAGCCTTGAGAATGCGCGCGTCGCAGTGCTGCACGGGGATATCGATATAGGGAAGCACCTCGGGCGTATCGCGAATCGTCTCGATGAGCTCATCGGTCATGCCCTCGGGCTGCAGGTAGAGCACGCGGACCCAGACGTTCTGCGGGCGCACGGCCTCGGCGACGGCACGCAGCAGCTGCGCCAGATTGCGCGGCGAGCCCTCGGCGACGTCCTCATCCGCAAAGTCGGTGCCCCAGATGCCCGTGTCCTGGCCGATCAGCACGATCTCGCGCACGCCACCGGCAACCAGGTCGCGCACCTCAGAAATAATGCTCTCGGCATTGCGCGAGTGATAACGACCGCGAATATAGGGGATCATGCAGAAGCTGCAAAAACGATTGCAGCCATCGGAAATCTTGACGTAGGCAACGGCACCCTCGACGGTACGCTTGACCTGAGGGATATAGGCCGCGATCTCACGCTCGACACCCAGCACGCCATCGATGACTGCCACGATGCCGTCTTCCTCGTCGGCCTTCACAAAGGCAGCGACCTCGGGCAGCTCGTCAGGCAGGTCGTCGCCATAGCGCGACGGCACACAGCCGCACATGACGATGGGGCAAGAACGAACGCCGTCCTGCACCTCGTTGGCGAGCTCGAGCGTGGTCTCGATGCTCTCGGACGTTGCGGAGGCGAGGAACGAGCACGTATTGACGATGGCGATATCGGCCTCCTGCGGGTCGAATGCCTCCTCGTAGCCTGCGGCGGTCAAAAGAGAACGCATGCGGTCGGTATCGACCTCGTTCTTGGCGCACCCGAGGGTGATGTAGAGCACGGAGCCCAACGGTGTATCCATGTTGGAGAGCGGTCCTTTCGAATGATATTAGCGGTAGTTGGTGAACTGCAGCGGCTGGCCGTAGTCCTGGTCGCGCAGGAACTGAATCACGGTCTGCAACGCGTCCTTCGAAGCAGAGGAAACACGCAGCTTGTCAGCTTCGATGGTCACCTTGACCTTGAGCTTTTGGTCCTTGATGTCCTTGTTGATCTTCTTGGCGGTCGCCTGGTCGATACCCTCGACGATATGGCCGAGCACGCGCACGGTGCCGCCCGATGCCGCCTGCGGAGCATCCCACGAAACAGCCTTGAGGTCGATGCCGCGCTTGATGAGCTTGGAGCTCAGGACATCGATGATCTGCTTGGAGACAAAGTCGGCCGGGGCGTTGATCGTAAAGAGCTTGTCGCCCTTCGAAAGCTCAATCGTGGCGCCGGAATCCTTCAGGTCATAGCGCTGGGAAATCTCGCGCGTGGTCTGCTGGAAGGCGTTGTCGACCTCTTGCATATCGACCTCGGACACGACGTCGAAGCTGGAATCTTTAGCCATGATGTTTCCTTTCGCGTACGAGCGGCTTAATAGCTATCGTACGAATAGTCGGTAGAATCGGTGGGCGTCTGACCGTCAGTTGCGGCATCGGCGCCATCCGTGGACTGGGCATCGGTGCCGTCGGTGGTATCGGTACCGTCGGTGGTGTCGGCACCATCAGAACTTTCACCATTCTCGGAATAGGTCGTCTCCTTCTTGGGAACGGTGATCGTCACACGCGCCACGCCCGAAGTCTTGGTATCGTAACGGACCTTTTCGCCATTCTTGGTAACGGTGACATCGGAAGGCTTGGACGTGGTGATCTCGATCGAGGACTCGGGCGTGTACTCCTGCTCAAAGGGGCCAGTCGCCTGGGCGCCATAGACCGACTTTCCGTCGACCTTGACCTCAATCCACGCGGTCTTTCCCTTGGCAACGGAGACCTTGACCTTCGTTGCCTCGTTCTCTTCCTTTTTAGCCGTCGTCTTGGTGGCGTCCGAACCGGTCGACTCATCCGTCGCCTCATCGGTGTCTTCGTCCTCGTCGACCGTTTCGGTCTTCTTAGAAGACTTCTTGGTCGTCGTCTTGGTAGCAGCAGGCGTCTCGGGCGTGGTTTCGGGCGTCGAAGATGCGCAGCCGCGCAGAAGTACCACGATGAGCACGATCAGCAGCAACGCCACGGCACCGATGCCAGCGTAGACGATACGCGGATCGAGCCCGTTGTTTTGAGGAGTACGAGATCCGCCGCGTCCACGACTGGAACTGCTGCGGCCACCTCCCTGAGGCATACGACCACGATTGCTATCGGAACGGCCACGATAGCCACCCTGGCCCTGAAGGCCGCGCTGACCCGAGCGGGGCGCAAGTTCACCGCGGCCTTGATAGCCACGCTGGCCCGCACGCGGAGCCGAAGAGCGCTGGCCATACGGCTGTGGTTGAGAGCGAAGACGCGGCGTCACCTGCGTGGTATCGGCGTCCGCATAGCCACTGCGAGAGCGTCCGGTGGAGATACCACGGTGACCGCGATCGGAATAGCCGCCGTCGCCGTAGCCGGCACGAGGGTCACGCGCCACGCCGCGGGCAGCGGGAAGTGCACGGTCCTCGGGCATCGGCGTACTGCGGAACCGGTCACGCTGCGAGCGAATCTCCTCGCCCGAACCCGTCTCGGTAATATAACCGGCCTGCTGAGGACGCTGTCCATAGCGGGTCGAACGACCGCCCTGAACCATCAGGAAGCGCCCGTTATCGACTGAGGAACGCGAATTGACGTAGCCGGCGGCGTCCTGAAAACGACCGCCCTGCTGCGACGTCTCGCGCTCGTATGCCATCAGCTCGTCAAAGTAGGCATTGACGACCTCGCGCGGATTGAGGCCCAAAAAGCGAGCATAGCTCGAAATCATGCCCTGCGCATAGCCGCGCGGCGGCATCGAAGCAAAGTTACCGGTCTCGAAAAACTCGATGATCTGCGGCCTGATTTTGATGGTGTTGGCGACCTGCTGAATGGAAAGGCCCATTCGGCGACGCTGCTCGAGCAGCATGTCACCAAAGCGTGCAGCCATCAGAATCCTCCAAACTCACGATCTTCACGTGCCATCTCGGCGTCGACAGATTCCAGCGCGGCAAGCCCCTCCTCGTCCAACAGGACCTCGCGCGGCTTGGAACCGTCGGGCGGGCCGACGACACCCTTTTCTTCCAGCATGTCCATAATACGCCCGGCACGCGCATAGCCAACCTTCAGACGACGTTGCAGGCCAGATGTGGAGCCAAGCTGCGATTCCACCACAATATGGGCGGCTTCCCAAATGAGCGGATCATCGTCTTGCGGCTCGGCTACTCCGGTGCGGACAATGCCGCCGCCACCCGCCATGGACATGGAAGCGGGCGCCACGGCAGACAGGATCTCCTCGTGGTAGTCTGGCTCACTCTGCGACTTGACGAACTCGACAATCTCGTTGATCTCATCATCCGAGACAAAGCAGCCCTGGATACGGCGGGGCTTGCCCCAGTCGACCTTGGAGAACAACATGTCGCCCAAACCGGTGAGCTTCTCGGCGCCCATCTGGTCGATGATGACGCGCGAGTCGATGCCCGTGGCGACGTTAAAGGCGATGCGGTTGGTGATGTTGGCCTTGATGAGGCCCGTCACCACGTTGGAGCTGGGGCGCTGCGTGGCAACGATAAGATGAATACCGGCGGCACGGCCCAGCTGTGCAATACGCACGATCGAGGCCTCGACATCCTTACCGGCGACCATCATCAGGTCAGAGAGCTCGTCAATGATAATGACAAGGTAGGGCATCTTTTGCGGCGGATTGTCGTAATGCTCAAACTCGCCAGCAGCCTGCTTTTCGTTGTAGGTCGAGATCTTACGCACGTTGAGACGCTCGAAGACCTTCAGGCGACGCTCCATCTCGGACACAGCCCATTGCAGAGCGCTCGCGGCCTGCTTGGGCTCGGTCACCACGGGCACATAGAGATGCGGCAGACCGTTATAGCCCGCAAGCTCGACGCGCTTGGGGTCGACCATGATCAGGCGAACGTCCTCGGGAAGGGCGCGCATGAGCAATGTCGTGATGATGGAATTGATCATCACCGACTTACCAGAACCGGTCGTACCGGCAATCAACAGGTGAGGCATCTTGGCGAGGTCGGCGACAACCGGCGTGCCCTCGGCGTCGCGGCCGATGGCGAGCTCGAGCGGACCGCCCTTCACATAGGGCAGCACGTCGCCCAGATTGACGTTCTGGCGCTTGCGGTTGGGAATCTCGATGCCCACGAGCGAGGTGCCGGGGATCGGGGCAAAGATACGCACCGACTGGGCAGCGAGCGAAAGCGCGATATCGTCCTCGAGGCTCGAAATTTTGCTCACACGCTCGCCCTCACCGGGCTGCAGTTTAAAGGTCGTCACCGTGGGGCCGGCGATCCAGCCGACCACGCGGGCACTGCGGCCAAACTCAAGCAAGGTGGATTGCAGTGACTCAGCGGTCTGCTCCAGCTCCTTGTCCGAAGACGCGGCGGAAGCCGACTGCGGGTTGGCATGCAGGATTTCGAGCGGCGGAAGCTTGAGTCCGTCCTCTTCTTCGCCCTCGTTATCTGCGGCGCCGTCGTCCACTCCCCCATCACGAGCCGCAGCCGATTCGATAGCACTCGTGGCAGGCGCACCGGCAACCTTGGGATGCTTCAGGAAGTCGGGAATCTGAGGTGCGGCCGAGACGGGATTCACGACAAACGGCGGCTCGGACTCGTCGATCTTATCGGAGTCGTCTTCCATCGAAAGCTGGCCGGTTACCTGGCCGCGCTTTGCATGGCGACGCGGCAGCAAAGTTGTCTTTGCGGTCTCAATCGGACCCTCGTCGTCCTCGTCATCGCCCTCGGTGAGCTCAATCTCGCTATCGGACCAAGACGGGTCGGGCTCACTCGTATTGAGCTTAGGCGCAGCCTTGCCCTTCTTGACATGGCGACGCGGCAGCAGCGTGGTCTTGGCCCGCTCGGCTTCAACCGACTCGGATACGTCGACAAACGGGTCATCGTCCTCGTTGTCATCCAAAACCGGGTCGACATCGCCACCCATGACCGTGGTCACCGCGGCGTCAGTCCCCTTCTGGCGCAGAATGCTCAGGTGCGGACGAGCGACGCCGGGAACAGACAGGGCCTCTTCATCGCCCCACGGGCTGGCGTTGACATCGGCACGACGGCGTTCGGCAAAATCTGCCGCACGATCGCGTGCGGAGCGCAAAACGCCACCCACCGAAAAGCCGATAATGACCAAACCAACGACGACAAGCCCCAGCAAGACAACCATGGCGATAGGTTTACCCAGGGCGTTTTGCAAGGCACTTGCGATAAAGGCGCCAATGTAGCCGCCCGACACGGAAAGGTTCTGCGGCGTAAACATAAGGTCGCACGAATCGCTCGTGCCCGGCACCATCAGCGAAAGAATGGAGACGACGGCGATAAAGACCACGGCGCCGCCCGCGACAGAGCGCACGTTGAGCGGCGAGTCCTCACCCAAAAAGAGCGTGGCGGCAAACAGCAAGATGACGATCGGCAGCACGTAGGCGCCCAGGCCAAAGCCCAGGTGGTAGAAACCGGCAACCGCAGCCGTCACGGGCGCTGTTGCCGGAGAGATCACGGCAATGAAGGACGCGATCGCCAAAACGGCGATGACCACACCGGCGATATCGCGATTGGCCGAAGGCTCGACCAAGGGCTCAAAATCGTCGAAGTCTGCCTCATGGCCCTTATTGGCACGCAGATGGGAACCGGCACCCTTAGCAGATGCCGGTTGGTTGTTGGCTTTATTGCCTTTGGCGTTTTGTGCAGATCCGCGCGCCAAACTAAACCTCCATGACGACCGGGATGATCATCGGACGGGTACGCGTACGGCTCCAAATGAAGTTGGAGAGCGAATCGCGCACGGCCTTGCGAATGGCATCGGAGCCGCTGCTGGTAAAGCTGAACTTGCCCTTCTCGATCGTCTTCATAATGGATGCGGAGGCATCCTCGGAGAACTGGTCGTCGATGGCAAACGAGACGCCGCGACCCGAGAACTCGATAGCCTCGATCTTCTTGTGCTTGAGCGAGACGATAGCAACGGCCGTGACCATACCGTCATTGGCGAGCTTCTGGCGATCGCGCAGGACGATGGGGTCGGTATCGCCGATACGCAGGCCGTCGACGTAGACGACGCCGGACTCGACGGGCGTACCACGCTTGACGATACCGCCGCGCATCTCGAGCGTGTCACCGTTATCGAGGATAAAGATATGATCGTCCTTGAGACCCATCTTGCGGGCCAGCTGAGCATGGGCGCGCAGATGCACGGCCTCACCGTGAACCGGCATAAAGTACGTGGGCTTGGCCATGGCCATCAGGAGCTTGAGCTCCTCCTGGCTACCGTGACCCGAGACGTGGACGAGAGCGCGGTTCTTATCCCACACATCGCAGCCGAGCTTGGCCAGGCTGTTGACGACCTGCTGGACGGCTTTCTCATTGCCGGGAACAGGAGTTGCCGAGAGGATAACGGTATCGCCCTCGTGGATGGAGAGCGTCTTGTGCTCGCCATTGGCCATGCGGGACAGGGCCGACAGCGGCTCTCCCTGCGAGCCAGTGCACATGACGACGATCTTGTCGTCGGGCAGGTTATCAATGTCGAAGGCATCGATGATATCGGCATCATCGATGTTGAGATAACCGAGCTCGCGCGCCACGCGGGTGTTCGTGAGCATGGAGCGACCGGTCACAACGACCTTACGGCCGCACTTGCGGGCGGCGTCACAGATCTGCTGCAGACGATGGATGTGGCTCGAGAACGACGCGACGAACACGCGGCCCGGAGCATTCTTGATGGCATGCAGCAGATTGGGGCCAACCTCGGCCTCGGACTTGGTAAAGCCGGGAACCGTGGCGTTGGTAGAGTCGGAAAGCAGCAGGTCGATGCCCTGCTTGGCAAAGCGGCTGATAGCGGCATAGTCGGGCGTGACACCATCGATGGGCGTCTGGTCAAGCTTAAAGTCGCCCGTGTGCATGACGGTGCCCTGATTGGTGCGGATGAACACGCCCAGAGCGCCGGGGATGGAGTGCGTCATCGAGAAGAAGTCGAGCGAGATGCCGCCGAGGTTGACATGGCTGCCGCCCTTGACCTCGCGGAACTTGGGTGCGCGGATGCGAAACTCAGAGAGCTTGCCCTCGATGAAGCCGAGCGTCAGCTTGCTCGAGAAGATGGGCACCTTGTTGTTGAGGTCCTGCAGCAGGTACGGAAGCGAACCAGTGTGGTCCTCGTGGCCGTGGGTGACGACGATACCGCGGAGCTTCTCCTCATTCTCCAAAACATAGGTGTAGTCGGGAAGCACCAGGTCGATACCGGGCTGGGAATCGTCGGGGAACATGAGACCGGCGTCGACGAGCACCATGTCGTCGCCGCACTCGAAGACCGTCATGTTCTTGCCGATGCCGTCAAGGCCGCCGAGCGGAATGATCTTCAAGGGAGATGATTTTTTAGCTGCCATAGGTTAGTGTGGTTTCCTTTCTTCGAAACGGGTCTGGAGCAACCGGCGGGGCGCTTCTGGCAAACCGACCGCCGGGAACGTACAAACATGCATCGCAGAGTCGATGCAATAACCACAGTATGATACCCATTTGCCCACCAACAGACCACCCATGCATCAAAGCCCCATCCAAACCGGTCTATCCCGCCGGTTTGGATGGGGCGGGCACTGATGAAGTTTCCTGCTCTACAGTCCTGCTCACGACGGAGGCCACATTAAGTGGCCTCCTGTTCGTGCGGAACTCGCGATAAAGTTCAT
>NZ_QSRV01000004.1:44441-97674 GCF_003437235.1 Collinsella sp. TF07-1 | reverse complement strand
GGAACTCGCGATAAACTTCATCAGTGCCCGCCCCACGGGAAACCTGCCAAAAAGGGACAGGTTTATTTTGGTCGGTTTTATCTGGGAAGATGCTGCTGCGGCTATCTACAGATCTGAAATCTGACTACTGAATAGACTGTCTAACTAAATAGCGAGCGGCACTAACCAGTCCTTTTGCTTGCGCCCGGGAGGGCCGCATATGAAGTTTATCGCGAGTTCCGCACGCAAAGGAAAGCACTTAATGTGCTTTCCGTCTTGCGCAGGACTGTAGAGCAGGAAACTTCATATGCGGCCCTCCCGGGCGCAAGCAAAAGGGCGACCCCTGTCCGGAGTCGCCCTTGCGGTGCTGGTTATGTACGGCTGTTACTCGGCGTCGTGGTGGCGGCGGGGCTTGCGGCCTCCGTTGTCGCCGGGACGGCGCGGACGGTCGCTGCGCTCGGAGCGCTCGCGACGCGGACGCTCACGACGCTGGAAGTGCTCGCCGTCGCCCTCGGAGGCACCCTCGGCGCGAGCCGGGGCCTCAGGCTTGTCAAGACGATCGAGCGAGATCTTGCCACGGTCGTCGACCTCGATGACGACGACCTTGACCTCGTCGCCCACGTTGAGGACGTCCTCGACCTTCTCCACGCGGCCCTTGGCGACGCGGGAGATGTGCAGCAGGCCGTCCTTACCGGGCAGCAGGTTGACGAAGGCGCCGAAGGGCTGGATGGAGACCACGCGACCGGTGTACTCCTCGCCAGGCTCGGGAACCTTGATGATGAGCTTGATACGCTCGACGGCCTGGTCGACGGACTCGCCGGTGCCGCCGACAAAGACGGTGCCGTCCTCCTGGATGTCGACCGAGGCGCCGGTCTCGTCCTGGATGCCACGGATGACCTTACCGCCGGAACCGATGACGTCGCGAATCTTGTCAGTCGGAACCTGGATGGAGACGATACGCGGAGCGGTGCTGCGCGTGGTGTGGCGCGGCTCGGGGATCACATCGAGCATCTTCTGCAGGATGAAGGCGCGGCCCTCCTTGGCCTGCTGCAGGGCGCGGGCCAGGATGTCGAAGGTAAGGCCGGTGGCCTTGTTGTCCATCTGCAGGGCGGTGATGCCCTCGGTGGTGCCGGTGACCTTAAAGTCCATGTCGCCCAGGAAGTCCTCGAGACCCTGGATGTCGGACAGGACCACGGTCTTGCCCTCCTCCTGGATCAGGCCCATGGCGATACCGGAGACCGGGCGCTTAATGGGCACGCCGCCGTCCATAAGGGCGAGCGTGGAGCCGCAGGTCGAAGCCATCGAAGAGGAGCCGTTGGACTCCATGACCTCGGAGACCACGCGGATGGCGTAGGGGAACTCGTTCTCGTCGGGGAGCACCGGAAGCAAAGCGCGCTCGGCCAGGTTGCCGTGGCCGATCTCGCGGCGCTTGGGGCTGCCCATGCGGCCGGTCTCGCCGGTGCAGAACGGCGGGAAGTTGTAGTGGTGCATGTAGCGCTTGCCCTCGGCGGGCTCGATGGTATCCAGACGCTGGCCCTCGTTGAGCATACCGAGCGACAAGACGGAAAGCACCTGGGTCTGGCCACGCTGGAACAGACCGGAGCCGTGAACGAGCGGCAGGTAGTTATCCTTCACCATGATGGGGCGAATCTCATCGGCGGCACGGCCGTCGACGCGCTCGCCGGTCTCGACGACCATGGTGCGCATGGCCTTCTTCTCGAGCTTCTTGAGCGCCACGGGGATCTCGCGCTCCCAAGCGGCCTGCTCCTCCTCGGTGAACTCGGCACGGATGGACTCCTTCAGAGCCTCGACCTTACCGATACGGGAGAGCTTGTCGGCGTCGCGAAGGGCGGCTGCCATCTCGTCGTAGTGGGCGAAGATGCGCTCCTGGACCTCCTCGACGGGCTGGTCGAGCGGGTACTCCTTCTTGACGATGGCGCCGTTGACCTGCTCCCACTCGGCGACAAACTCGTCCTGAGCCTGGCAGAAGGCGGCAAGGGCCTCCTGGCCAAACTTCATAGCGGCAAGCATGTCGTCCTCGGAGATCTCCTCGGCGCCGGCCTCGACCATCGAGATGAAGTCGGCAGAGCCGCCCAGCTCCAGGTCCAGATCGGAGTTCTCGCGCTCCTCATAGGTGGGATTGACGATAAACTCGCCGGTCTCCACGTTGCGGCCGATGCGCACGCAGGCAAGCGGGCCCTCGAAGGGCACGCCGCCGAGCGTCATGGCCAGCGAAGCACCCATGACGTTGATGACGTCAAAGGGGTTGACCTGGTCGGCGACGAGCGAGGTGGCGACGATGTGCACCTCGTTGCGGAAGCCATCCGGGAAGCTCGGGCGGATCGGGCGGTCGATCATGCGAGCCGTGAGCGTGGCCTTCTCGCTGGGACGGCCCTCGCGCTTAAGGTAGCCACCCGGGATGCGGCCGGCGGCGTACATCTTCTCGTTGAAGTCGACGGTCAGCGGGAAGAAGTCGTAATTCTTGCGCTCCTTGGAGACGACCACGGTGTCGAGCATCGTGGTGTCGCCCTGCTTGACCAGACAAGCGCCGGTGGCCTGCTTGGCAAGCTCGCCGGACTCAAAGGTGTAGGTCTTGCCGTACAGCTCAAAGGTCTTGGATACGAGTGTCATTGTTCTCCTTTACCCCACAGGCCCCTTGCCTGCGGGCTTCTCATGTGACGCGGGCCCCCTGCCCCCGCCACGCTTCAGAGCGTGATTGTTCACGCCCTTACACAAAAAGAGCGCCCCGCTGCGCAGGACGCTCTTAGCATGTACAAATCCTTACTGGATGTTGTCGCGGATGCCCAGAGCCTTGATGAGCTCACGGTACTCGACAATGTCGTTCTTCTTGATGTAGGAGAGAAGACGACGACGACGGCCAACGAGCATAAGCAGGCCACGACGGGTGTGGAAGTCCTTCTGGTGGGACTTCATGTGCTCGGTCAGCTCCTTGATGCGCTCGGACAGGATGGCGACCTGAACCTTGGGGTTACCGGTATCGACCGGGGAGTTACCGAACTGGGCGGTCAGCTCCGCCTTACGCTCTTTGGAAACAGTCATTGTTTCACCTTTCGTTTCGCGTCGCCTGTGGGCGACTCCATTCGCCTCGGACTGGGAAGCCGCCGGTGGAGCGAACATCCAAGGTCGAGGTACCAACAGGTCGGTATGTTACCACAAGCGGCGCGCGCCTGCGCATCATCACCGACCCAACATGAATTCCATCGCACGGAGCCGCTGATCGGTGTGCGTGGCGGCCCAAACATGCGAAAGCCCCAGCAAAAACGCAGCCGTATGCGGATCGATCTGCTCGTCCATAAGGGCATCGAAGGTCATGGACATCAGAGCGCGCAGCCATGCGACCTCGCCGACCGATACCAACTCGGCGCCAGGCACGCTCGAGGCGCACGACCCGCACAGAAGCCCGCCGGCCTGGGCCGAGAAATGCGAGAGCATGGGATCGCCGCACGAGACGCATGCCGAGAAATCGGGGCGGTAACCAACGTGCGACAGCAGTTTAAAGACAAAGGCCGCCACGAGCAGGTCCATATGTGCCGAGTCGAGCCCGCAGCCGACAAGCGTGAGCGCCCGCTGCGTGATGGCAAAGGTAAATGGATCCTCGGCATCCTCGAACGAGCACACGCGCGCAACCTCGGCAATCGCGCTGGCGGCACAGATCGTCTCGTAGTCAGGAGCGGCACCGAGTGGCGCCTCCATAAGCTCCGCCTGAGAAACCACGTCGAGCGAGCGACCACGCGCGAGCAGCATATCGACGGTACAGAAAAGCTCGCAGCGGGCCGCAAGGCGACCGCCGGGCTTACGCGCGCCCTTAGCCACGGCACGCACCTGCCGTCCCCGTTCGTCGAGCATGGTCAAGATCAGGTCGGTTTCCTTGAGCTTCGTCTTGTCGAGGACGAGCACCTTTGTGCGATATGTGCGAGAGCCTGCCATGAACGCCGAGGCTTAATCTTCGGCATTGTAGCCAAAGCGGCGGATCTGTGCCTCGTCATCGCGCCAGCCGGCCTTGACCTTCACGTCGAGCTCCAAAAAGACCTGCGTGCCAAAGATACGCTCAAGGTCGCGACGGGCATCGATGCCGATATGCTTAATCATCTCGCCGCCCTTGCCGATGATGATGCCCTTCTGCCCCTCGCGCTCGACGTAAATCGTGGCGTGCACGCGCAGAACCTTCTTAGTCTGCTCGAGCGCGTCACAGATGACGCCCACGGAGTGAGGGATCTCGTCGCGGGTGCGACGCAGAACCTTCTCGCGTACAAACTCGGCCACGAGGGTCTCGTCGGACGCGTCGGTGCCCATGTCCCCAGGGAACCAGCGCGGGCCCTCGGGCAAAAAGTGAGCGACGGTCTCGATAAACGCATCGACGTTGAAGTTCTTGACCGACGACGTCACGATCTCGTCGTCGTATTCCATGAGCTCGTGAGCGGCCTTGAGCTGTTCCATAACCTGGGCGGGATCGGCCTCGTCGGCCTTCGTAAGCACCAGGACCTTTTTGGAACGGGCGCTCTTGACACGCTCGGCAACCCAGGCGTCTCCCCTGCCGATGGGTTTGGTGGCGTCGATCAGAAACGCGACGACGTCTACGTCATTGAGCTCAAACAGGGCGCTCTTGTTGAGCTCGGATCCCAGGCCGTCCTTGGGCTTGTGGATACCCGGAGTGTCAACGAAGACCAGCTGGTAACCGGGGCGGTTGACCACGGCGCGCATACGGCGGCGGGTCGTCTGGGCCACCGGAGAGGTGATGGCGACCTTCTTGCCGTAACAGGCATTGAGCAGCGTGGACTTGCCGGCGTTGGGGCGACCGACCAGGGCCACAAAGCCGCTGCGGAAACCGGGTTCCACGTCGCCAAAGCCCACGAGGCTCTCATCCTCGTCGCACAGGGCATCGAGTTCCTCGTCGCTCATACCCTCAAACGGATCGAACTCCTCGACCACGTCAAACGAATCGGCACCTTCAGCCTCGTCCAGGACCTCGTCATCCAAAACTCCATCGGTAGGCTGCATATTGTCGGACATGGGAATCCCTTTCTAAATAAAGTCGAGCGCGTGGGCAAAGACAAGCAAGCCAACGATCGCGGCGGTAATGGAAAGAACGTATACAGAGGCAGCGGCGATATCCTTCGCGCGCTTGGCCAGCGGATGCAGCTCCTGGGTCGCCAGGTCCACAATCGCCTCCATGGCGGTATTGCACAACTCGCCGTGAATCACCAGGCCGCAGCAGATGATGACCGTAGCCCACTCGGCAATATCGAGCCCCACGATGCAGCCGGCAATGACGGTGCACACGCCCGCCACGAGCATGACCTTGATATTGCGCTCGGTCTTGACGGCAGTGACGAAGCCCTCCATCGCGTATGAGAACGACTTTAAAAAGGACGGATGGTCCTTGTTCGATCCGGGAATCATAGACGGCTCCTAGTCGTGGGCATGATTGGTTATGGGGCCGACGTGGACGAGTTTGGGGTCCTCGCCGCGCTCAAGCGCCAGGTCGCGCAGGATGGCATCCTCGCGTGCCTCCATGACCTCGGCCTCATCGTCCTCGATGTGGTCGTAACCCAGCAGGTGCAGCATTCCGTGCACGAGCATCAGTCGGCACTCATCGGCGGGGCTGTTGCCAAAGCCGGGGGCCTGGCGGGCAATAACCTGCGGGGCCAGGATAATATCGCCGAGCTCGAGCGTCTCGTCGGCGGGAATGTCCTCGTCAAAGGCCGAGTCACATTCAAACGAGAGCACGTCGGTCGTGCGATCGATGCCGCGCCACTCGTGGTTGAGCTCATGCATCTCGTCCTCATCGACATACGAAAGGGAAATCTCGACCTCACGCTCAACACCCTCGGCGGCAAGCACAACTGAGCAGATGTGCTCCACCTCCTGGGCATCGAGCAGCGTATCGAGCTCGGCATCGTTGCTGATCAATACACTCAACGGGACTCCTTTCGATCGTGTGCGCGCTGCTCACGCGCATCGTCGTATGCATCATAGGCCTCAACAATACGGCCCACCAGGGCATGGCGCACCACATCGGCGCGCTCCAGGTGAGAAAACGCCACATCGTCGACGCGACCCAGAATTCTTTCGACATCGGCAAGACCGCCGCGACGACCCACCAGGTCACGCTGGCTCAGGTCGCCGGTAATCACGAACTTGGAATTAAAACCCAAACGCGTCAGGAACATCTTCATCTGCTCGGGCGTCGTGTTTTGCGCCTCATCGAGCACCACAAAGGCATCACTCAGCGTTCGACCGCGCATGTAGGCGAGCGGGGCAATCTCGATCACGCCACGCTCCATAAGCTCATCGGTGCGTTCGCGATCCATCATGTCAAAGAGGGCATCATAGAGCGGGCGCATATACGGGTCGATCTTTTCCTCGAGGGTACCGGGCAAAAAGCCCAGGTTCTCCCCCGCCTCGACAACCGGGCGCGTCAGGATCAGGCGGCCAACCTCATGGCGCTTGAGCGCGGCGACGGCGAGTGCCATGGCCAGATAGGTTTTACCGGTACCGGCGGGACCGAGGCCAAACGTGATGGTAGAAGAGCGGATGGCATCCACATAGCGCTTTTGACCGAGCGTCTTGGGGCGGATAACGCGACCGCGGTACGATAGCAGCACGTCATCGCGCAACGACGAGGCATCATGCTCGCCGTCGCGCAGAACGGCCAGACAGCGCGAGACATCATCGGCAGAAAGCGTGCGCCCGGCATCAGCCTCACGAAAAGCATGTTCGAAAAAACGCGCGACCAGCTCGACCTCGTCCGGATCACCGCTCACGGCAACGCTGTCACCGCGGGCAACCACATGGGCGTGCACCAAGTTCTCGAGCGCACGAAGGACGCCGTCGCCGGCGCCCAAAACGCGCGAGGGGTCGATACCCTCGGGAACGGTAAGTCTAATCTTCGAGGCTTCCATGAACCTCCCTGCGTGCATGGACCAAGCCGGAATCATCGACTCCGATGATAGCAACATCGAGCAGGCACGGGGCTGTGAGTCCACAGGTATCATCAAGACGGGCATGATGGAACGAACCGAGCGTCAAATTGTCACCGTACTCAAGCACGGCGCGCTCGACGGTACCCGCGCGACGGCGGGCATCGGCAACCGCGAGCTCCTGAGCCGCCGCGCGCATGCGACGGCTGCGCTCGGCCATGACCTCGGGCGGTACCTGGTCGGGCATGTCGGCGGCGAGGGTGCCGGGGCGTTTGCTATAGCGGAACACGTGCATGCGCGAAAAGCCCACGCGACGGCACAGGGCCAGCGACTCCTCGAACTCCTCGTCCGTCTCGCCAGGAAAACCGACGATGACGTCGCACGAAAGTGCAGCCTGTGGCAGGTTAGCGCGAATCATGCGCACCGTGTCCTCGAAGGCCTCAGCACTATAAGGACGGCCCATGCGATGCAGCGTCGCCGTGCAGCCAGACTGCACGGGCAGGTGCAAAAACGGCGCGATACGCTTCGGATAGCGAGCCATCACCTTGAGCAAGCGCTCGGAAATATCCATGGGCTCCACCGAGGAGATGCGCACATGGGCGATCTCGGTGCGCTCCATGATGGCCTGGAGCAGCTCATCGATCTCGACATGTTCGTCGGTCGCGCTCTTGCCGTCATAGGCACCCAGATTCACGCCGGTCAGCACGACCTCGGGCACGCCGGCCTCCTGGGCTTCACGCACCTGTTCGAGCACGGACTCGACGGGCACGGAACGCTCGGGGCCGCGGGCCTTCCACACGATGCAATAGGTGCAGCGGTGGTTGCAGCCGTCCTGGATCTTCACGCCCAGCCGCGAACGACCGAGCGCATCGACCACGTCGCCATCGCTGCAGGCGGGCACGCTATCGGATTCGACACTCAGCACCTCGCAGACGCGCTCGGCAACATCAATCTTGGACGGTTCGGCAATCACGCGATCGGAGAGCTCCAACAGCTCCTCGGGATGCAAGTTGACGACGCAGCCGGTTACGACCACGTAAGGCTCGCCCGGATAGGCCAGCGCATGGCGGACGGCCTTACGGGTCTTGGCCTCGGCCTCCCCCGTCACGGCACAGGTATTGATAACAATCAGTTCTGCATCCTGAGGCTCCACCATTGCAAAACCCAGGCGCATAAGATCGGCAGTAATACGGTCGGACTCAACCCGGTTGACACGACAACCGAGGTTGACAACAGAGATATGAGGTGCGAGCACACGGGCTCCTTAATCGAGGATGTCGTCGAGGGCACTCTTGATACGGTCGGTCACCGACTTCTTACCGGATGCGACGTCATCGCCCATCTCGTCGGCAAAGGCGCGAAGCAGCTCGCGCTGCTTGTTGGAGAGATTGGTGGGGACAACAACACGCAGCTGCACGACCAGACGACCGCGCGAACCGCCACCGCCGATACGCGGCATGCCGTAATTGTTGACGCTCACGGTGTCACCGTACTGTGTGCCGGCGGGGACGCACACCTTGACGACCTCGTCAGGCATAATGCCCTCGACCTCAATCTCGCAACCGAGCGCGGCCTGCGCAATCGAGATATCGCTCACCAGATACAGGTCATCGCCATTACGCTTAAAACGCTCGTGGTCGGCGACACGCACGTTGACGATCAAGTCGCCCGACGGCTCGCCACGAAGGCCGGCCTCGCCAAAACCACTCACGCGTAGCTGGCGACCGGTCGAAACACCGGCGGGAATATCGATGTCAATCTTCTCGTGAGAAGGCGTGCGGCCCTGGCCATCACAGGTCTCGCAGGGATGATCGATGACCGTACCTTCGCCGTGGCAGTCGGGACAGGGCGAAGAGGACTGAACCTGGCCCAGGAAAGAACGCTGGACCGTCGTCACATAGCCCGTGCCGTGGCAGCGGCTGCACTGCTTTTCAGTCGCGCCCTCGGCCTTGCCGGTACCATTGCAGTCCTCGCAAGGGGCAAGACGGTCGTAGCTGATCGTCTTTTTGCAGCCGAGCGCCGCTTCCTCGAGCGTCACCGAAAGAGAAATGGCCATATCGCGACCGCGACGGCGCTCGCGACGGCTGCGACCGCCACCACCGGCGCCACCGCCAAAGAACGACGAGAACAGGTCGTCCATGCCCATGCCACCAAAGATATCGTTGATGTCGACATAGCCAGAGCCGCCAGGGCCGTCCGCGGTGCCGTAACGGTCGTAGTTGGCACGCTTCTGCTCGTCGGAAAGAACGGAATACGCCTCGTTGAGCTCTTTGAACTTAGCCTCGGCCTCGGGGTCGTCCGAAACATCCGGGTGTACCGTACGGGCTTTCTTTAGAAACGCGCGCTTAATCGTCCGCGCGTCGGCATCCTTGTCAACGCCAAGTACCTCGTAGTAATCCCTATTTTCCGACACGACCGAATCCTTCCAACTTTCATTATTGTCACAGTGCGTCCTATACCCAAGCTGGGCCGGGCGCAAACAGTGGGTTTGATGTTATTGAACTCCGTACGGCGAAAGCACGGCCCGCTGTGAGCAGCTCGCGAACCAAACCGACACGAGCGCGAACATAAAACCGTTGGCAAATCCATTGGCAAACTGTATCGCACCGCGCTTCCACCACAGCAGACTGCGATGAAGCACGCCGTCCGACAGCACCATGAACAAGCCCATGGCAAACGGAATGAAGCACATCATGGCAAAGGCGGAGAACACGCCCGAGATGGCCGACAGTACCAAAAACGGTGCGATGATACCCATGAGGTAGAAGCCGGTGCGAGCCTTGCCCTCCAGGCGCTCGGCCTCAACGTGCGCGCGACCGACCAGGTCACCGCCCGAAGCGCCGTTCGTGCCGGCGTGTCCCATGTTGGGGATGCGCACCTCGTCGCCATCATGCGTGCCGGCGGGAAACTCAATCGTCTGCTCGGAGGTCACACGGATACGGCCGCTGCCACCGCAATCGGGGCACGGATCGGCAACGACCTTGCCGGAACCGCCACACTCAGGACAAACCGTCTGGAACGTGCCCGCACCAAACAGGAAGGACAGGTCGACATCGATATGGCCGCGACCACCGCAGCTCGGACAGGTGTGGGCATGCTCTGACGAAACGGAGCCCGATCCGCCACAATGTCCACAGGTGTCAAAGCGGGTGTAGCGAACGGTCTTGCGGGCACCGCTCTTGGCCTCCTTGGCGTCGAGCTTGATATCGACGACCACGTTGGCGCCACTCTCGGGGTTGTAGGCCGCCTGGCCGCGACGGGGCTGGCCCCAGGCGCCCCCGAAGGGGAAACCGCCGTCAAAGGGATTGTCGTAACCGGCGCTGCCGGCATAGCCGCCGCCATAGGGCGAAGCCGTCGGTGCACCGGCAAAGGGATTGCCCGACCGCATGGCGTCGTA
This sequence comes from Collinsella sp. TF07-1, assembly GCF_003437235.1. Classification (NCBI taxonomy): domain Bacteria; kingdom Bacillati; phylum Actinomycetota; class Coriobacteriia; order Coriobacteriales; family Coriobacteriaceae; genus Collinsella; species Collinsella sp. TF07-1. Next base: position 87,357 of record NZ_QSRV01000004.1, on the reverse strand, counting down.
ACGCGCACGCTTCTGCTCGTCCGAGAGCACGGCGTAGGCCTCGGAAACCTCTTTAAACTTCTCCTCGGCATCCGGCTCTTTATTGACGTCCGGATGGAGCTTGCGGGCCTTTTGTTGGAAAGCCTTTTGGATATCACGCGAGGTGGCGTCCTTGGAGACGCCCAAAATCTCGTAGTAATCTTTTTCGTTCATCGTCGCCATGCGCGGCAACCTCCTGCTCACAGCAGCGTATATATTGCGGTAATTCTACCCGAGCGGCCTAAGCTAGACCCCAAAACAGCTCGAACAGCACATTTCCATCGAGCCAACCTAGGTGGGTCGGCGCCAGGCGGGCACAGGTGCGGCCAGCGAGGACATCGACAGAGACGGTAGGCCCCGCATGGTTATCACCGTGCTCGGGCACCCAAGTGGCAAGCCCAAGATCAAGAGCGCGATCACAAGCCGCTGTCAGTTCATCGGCAGGGATGACACGAGCCGCGCGAACCAACAGGTCGGAAGCGAGACCGCGCGTCATGCGACAAGCGAGCATCAGATCCTCGGCTGCCGCCTCGCGATGCGTCAGGTACTCGGCCTCAAACGCCGTCGCGGCATCGTTGCGTTGCACCAGACGCACGCGGTGCGCATCGCCTCGAGAAGACACGCCGAGGAACAAACCTGCAAGACAGTCGAAATCCTCGGCGTCGAGCATGCCCGCGGCAGAACGGCCCAGGCCCAGATAGCCCTGTCCGGTCCAATAGGCAATGTTGTGGGCACACTCATGGCCGTCGAGCGCGTAGCTCGCCACCTCATACGGGTGATAGCCGGTCGCAGTCAGACAATCACGCGCCACGTCCATGCATGCGGCCTGGAAATCCTCATCGGGCTCAAGCGACTCATCACGGCACGCCATGCGGTAAAGCGGCGTGCCCTCCTCGAGCGTGAGCGGATAGACCGACACATGGTGCGGGGCCGCCGCAAGCACGCCATTAAGCGAATACTGCCAGCTCGCCATAGTCTGTCCGGGAAGCCCACACATAAGGTCGCACGACACATCGAGCCCAACATCCTTCACCGTCGCGATAGCCTCAAGCGCCCGTTCGGCATTATGGATGCGGCCGATGACAGTCAACTCGTTATTGTCGAGGGTTTGCACGCCCAGAGAGATGCGCGTGACACCAGCCTTGGCAAGCGCAATGGCAAGCTCGGCGGTCAGCGACTCGGGATTGGCCTCGCAGGTAAACTCAACGGGAGCGCACCACGTACGAATACGCCGCGCCAGCTCCACCAGGCGCCCCCCTGCCAGCGATGGCGTGCCGCCGCCTACGTAGACAGTGCGGATCTGTCTGAGTGCCCCAGCGTTGCCAAAAGCATCGAGCCGCGCATACAGGTGCTCAAAATAGGCATCGAGCGCAGCGTCCAGGTCGCACGGCGCCACGCTGCGCGAGTCAAAGTCGCAATAGCGACATTTCCGAGCGCAAAACGGCACGTGTACATACAGCGCGGTAACGGCCACCCTTAAGCCTCCAGCGGATGAGCGGGCACCGACTCACCGGCGGCAAGCGCGGCCTCGCAGGCCACCACGTCGCGCTCGATATCATCGACCAGCGCCATAAACTCCTCGTACGTGGAGCAGCGCACCACCTGAGCGCGCCAGGCGGCGGCGTGGGGCATGCCCTTTAAGTACCAGCTTGCATACGTGCGGGCGCGCGACATAAGCGGCAGAAGCTCGTGCGTCAACGTCAGGTGCTCACGCAGGGCCTCCAGGCGCTCGACCGAGGAGCGAGAAGGAACCGGCGTGCCATCGAGTGCAAGGGCTCGGGCATCGCCGAACACCCACGGATTGCCGTAGATGCCACGCGCGATAAACACCGCGCTGGCACCCGAGCCGCTCAGATGCTCGGCAGCGTCCTCGGCCGAGAACACATCGCCCGAACCAATCACGGGAATCTCGACAGCGTCGGCAACCTCATCGACGACGGACCAATCGGCCTGGCCCGTATAGAGCTGCGTGGCACAACGACCATGCACGGCGACTGCGGCAGCCCCTGCGCCCTCAAGCATCTGGGCAAATGTCGCGGCATTGCGGTCCTCGGCATAAAAGCCCTTGCGAATCTTGACGGTCACGGGCACGTGCGCCGCGCCCACCGTGGCCTCGACGATCTTCTCGGCCAGGTCGGGCGTGCGCATGAGCGCCGAGCCCTCGCCCTTGGTAACGACCTTGCGGGCGGGACATGCCATATTGATATCGATGAGCGACAGGCGATCGCCAACGCGCTCCTCGACGGCGGCGACGGCGCTCGCAAACTGATCGGGCTTGGAGCCAAAGAGCTGCACGCAAATCTGCTGCTCCTCGTCGGCCGGCAACACCAGGCGCCACGTCTTGTTGCTGGCATAGGCAAGGCCTGCAACGCTCACCATCTCGCTGTAGGCAAGGTTGGCACCGCGGCGGCGACACATGATGCGATAGGCGGGGTCGGTTACGCCCGCCATGGGAGCCATAAGGAACGGCTGCTCGGCATAGGCACCCAGCAGCCGCTTGCTGTATTCAGAAAGCGCCATGGACCTACTCGTCCACCTTGAGGATCGCCATAAAGGCCTCCTGCGGAACCTCGACCGAGCCGATGGCCTTCATGCGCTTCTTGCCCTCTTTCTGCTTCTCGAGCAGCTTGCGCTTTCGCGAGATATCGCCACCGTAACACTTGGCCAGCACGTCCTTACGACGCGCCTTAACGGTGGAGCGAGCGATGATCTTATTGCCGATGGCGCCCTGAATAGGCACCTCGAACAGCTGTCGCGGGATGATCTCCTTGAGCTTGTCGCACAGGCCGCGGGCCAGGCCATAGGCCTTATCCTTGTGCACGATAAACGACAGCGCGTCCACCTCGTCGCCCGAAAGCAGGATGTCGAGCCTGACGAGCTCGGAGGGGCGATATTCGTTGAACTCGTAGTCGAGTGAGGCGTAACCCTTGGTGCGGCTCTTGAGCTGATCGAAGAAGTCCAAGATGAGCTCGGCGAGCGGCATATCAAAGCGCATCTCGACCGATTTGCTCGTCAGGTGGATCATATCGGTCGTGACGCCACGGTGTTCGATGGCGAGCTGCATGACAGCACCCGTATACTCGGGAGGGCAGATGATCTTTGCCTTGAGGTAGGGCTCTTCGATACGCTCGATGCGCGTGGCCTCGGGCAGATCCTGCGGGCTGCGGACATCGATCATCTCGCCGTCAGTCTTGTACACGTGGTAGTCGACCGAGGGGCTCGTGGCGATCAGGTCTAGATTGAACTCGCGCTCCAGGCGCTCCTTGACGACCTCCATGTGCAGCAGGCCCAGGAAGCCCACGCGGAAGCCAAAGCCCAGCGCCACTGACGTCTCGGGCTCCCACACCAACGACGGATCGTTGACGTGCAGCTTATCGAGCGCGTCGCGCAGGTTCTCGTAGTCCTTGTTGTCGATGGGGAACAGGCCCGTGTAGACCATGGGCTTGGCCTCGCGGTAGCCCGGCAGCGGCTCGGGGCAGGGGTTCGAAGCCCACGTAAGGGTATCGCCCACGCGCACAGCCTCGGGGTCCTTCAGACCCGTGACCACATAGCCGACCTCGCCGACGGTCAGAGCATCGACCGGCGTCTCGGCAGGGCGCTTGACGCCCACACCGTCGACCAAGAAGTCACCCTTGGCCTGCATCATGCGCAGGGTATCGCCCTTTTTGATGGAACCGTCAAAGACGCGCACCGTGGCGACGACGCCGCGGTACTCATCGAAGTACGAATCCAGAATAAGTGCCTTGAGAGGGGCATTTGCATCGCCCTTGGGAGGCGAGATCAAAAAGACGATGGACTCCAGCAGATCGTGGATGCCCTCGCCGGTCTTGCCCGACACGCACACGGCATCGTCGGCGGGAATGGCCAGATCGTCTTCGATCTCGGTCTTGACCTCGTCGGGGTGCGCCGAGGGAAGGTCGATCTTATTGATGGCCGGAACAATGTCCAAGTTGGCGTTCATGGCGAGCGTCGCATTGGAAACGGTCTGCGCCTCGACGCCCTGAGTGGCGTCCACGACGAGCACCGCGCCCTCGCAAGCTGCCAGCGAACGCGAGACCTCGTAGGTGAAGTCCACGTGGCCCGGCGTATCGATCAGGTTGAACTGATACGTCTCGCCGTCGTCGGCGTCATAGGACACGCGGACGGCATTGGACTTGATCGTGATGCCGCGCTCGCGCTCAATGTCCATCGTGTCAAGCAGCTGCGACTCCATGTCGCGCTCATCGACGGTATGGGTGAGCTCGAGGATGCGGTCACTGATCGTGGACTTGCCATGGTCGATATGCGCAACGATCGAGAAGTTGCGGATGTGGGAAATGTCAATTGAAGTATTCATGCGGACTATCTTACCCGAGCGGTACAAAAAATGGAGCCTGTTCCATAAAACAGGCTCCATTTATGCGCGTAATCTGTGTGGTGTGAAATTTACAACTTAGGCGTTGATGCTGTTCACGAGCTTGGCAAGACCGGACTTGCGGTTGGAAGCCTGGTTCTTGTGGATGACATGCTTAGCGGCAGCCATGTCGAGACGCTTGGTGACGGTCTTGAGGGCAGCCTGGGCCTTCTCGGCGTCGCCCTCGGCGACGGCGGACTGGACGTGCTTGGTCAGCGTCTTGAGCTCGGACTTGACAGCCTTGTTACGCATGCGAGCTGCCTCATTGGTGCGGATACGCTTCTTCTGAGACTTGATGTTTGCCACTTCTGGAGTTCCTTTCGAGTTCCTTGCAAAAAATGTATGACACCTCTGAGACACGGTGAGGTCATGCAAGCGCCTACTATAGCACGCTCCCCCTCAAAGGGATAGAACGAATTTGTCAAATAGGCAGGTATCATCACGATTTTCTCAAGATGTTCGTAATCCAGAGCAAAAGCGCAGTCTCCGAATCGGCCGAACCCTTGAGCGCGAGCTCCACATCGACGGCGCCCTCGAGCGCGGCAACGAGCTCGGTCATCGAAAAGCGACGTGCCCAGGTAAGGTGATTCTTGACCTGCCAGGCCTGAAGCTTGAGCGTCGAGGCGAGCTCACGGCCCTGCCCGCGAGAGTCGAGCGCCTTGGCGACGATCAGCTCACGGATGCGACCGCATAGCAGCGTGTAGGTCCACACATAGCTCTTAGAGGGCAGAAGCTTAAAGAGCTCGAGCGAACGCCGCATATCGCGAGCCGAGACGGCGTTGAGGAAGTCCCAGGGCTGAACCTCGGCCGTACGCACAATCCAACGCTCCACGTCGGCAAGCTCAATCTGGGGCGCCTCGACCATCTGGGCGAGCTTTGCCAGATCGTTATCGAGCATGCGCGTGTTTTCGCCCGAACGCGAGACGAGCTCCTCGGCAGCAGCCGTCGAGATGGACTTACCGTGCTGCGTCGCCATCTGCTGAACGCGGCGCGGCAGTTCCCAGCGCTTGGTACCCGAGCAATCGACGATAGCCTTCTTGTCGATCTTGGCGATTGCCTTATACAGGCGCGTATTCTTGGCAAGTGAGTCGGCGATAATGAGACAGACCGTCGTAGGGCTGGGACTTGCGAGGTACTCGACGAGCGGTTCCGAAACCGCCTTGGCAAGCTTTGAGCAGCCGTCGAGGATCACCAGGCGAAACTCGCTACCCATGGGAAAGGTATTGAGCGAGCCGATGATCGACTCGATATCGGGATCTTTCGTCATGTCGCGTTCATCGAGGTTGAACTCAACCATACCCGACTTTTCCAAGCGAGCTTTCATACGCGAGACGGCGTGGTCGCGCTTGACTCCATCGGTACCGACGATCAGATATGCCGGCAGCAGACCGGTTTCGGACATTACGCTCCCCTCTCGCACACACTCGAATTCGTACCGTGCCATTTTAGCCCAGGGGCACACCGCGCGCCAACGATGTCATCACGGTCGCTGGCATCGCATGGCAAAACCGGTTGCGGTCGGCGAGACGGTAATGTCTCCATGTTCGATGGTGCAGGCAAATGCGCCGCCCGCATCGCGAACCGCATCAATGCAGGCATCGGATGGATGGCCGTAGCGGTTGCCCTCGCCCGCGCTCGCGATAGAGAGCTCGGGCTTAAGCGTGCCCAGCAGGTCTGTGTCGACGGAAACTTTTGAACCGTGATGCCCCAGCTTGATTACATCGATATCGCCCACTTCCTGGATAAACTCGCGCTCCTGATCGAGCTCGGCATCACCAGTGAGGAGCACGCGCAGGCTCTTACCCTCCTGATCGTAGGAGAGCAGCAAAACAAGAGAGTCCTCATTGCCCTCGCCATCCACGGACTCGAATGGCCACATCACGCGGGCGCAAAATGAGCCGATGTCGACCGTATCCCCACGGCGCACCTGCCGATACTCCACGCCAGGTCGGTTCAATACCTCGGCAGGAGCATCCTCCAGCGCATCCGCCGCCACGGCAATCGTTCCGACCGAAAACTGTTCGAGCACGGCAGGCAGACCACCCCAGTGATCCTCATCCCAATGCGTCACAAAGACGGCATCGATATGGTGCACGTTATTGCGGACCAGCGCGCTCACCACGCGCTCATCGAGCCCACAGTCGACGAGCGCCACGGTCCCACCTTGGCGGATAAGAATCGCATCGGCCTGACCAACATCGAGCACCGTTACCGAAGGCGGCGAGAATCGATCCCAGTAGACGTACGGAATCGCAGCCAAGAGCACCAGGCATGCAAGCCCCATCGCCATAGGACGTGCACGGGGACGCGGCCACCAGACCAGCAGAGCCGCCAGCAAACACGGCACCAGGTAAATCCACATGCTATCGGGCGGCACGCTCACGGATGCACCCGGCACGGCGGCAAACAGCTGCTCGAAGAACAACGCGCAACGGGCGGCAATCATGGGTACGACGAGTGCCCAAGCCTGCAACGGCGCCACGAGCGAAAAGGGAACCAGCACAATCGACACGGCGAGCAGTAGACTCACCACCGGACCGATGACCGCATTCGCAAGCGGAGCAATGAGCGAGAACGTACCAAAGGCAGGAATGGTAATGGGAAGTGTCGCCAACTGCGAGCACAGTGTGACGGAAAGCATGCCGGCAATGCCTGTCGGCACACCCAGCTCCCCCAAAGCATAGGTGACGTACGGGCAAAAGCACAGGATGGCAAAGACGCTGGCACATGAGAGCTGAAAGCCCATCTCGAACAGCACCGTCGGCCGCAGTAGCACAAAGATGGACATGGTTACGAAGAGTGCCGAAGCGCCATGCCGGCGACGCCCCGCGCCGTTTACGACAAGCGTCGCGAACACCATGCAGCACGCGCGCACTGCCGAGGGAGACGCGCCCGTAAAGGTAGCGTAACCCACAAGCGTTATCGCCAATATCGCCCGTTGAAGACCACGTGAACACCGAGTCTTTTGCAATAAACCCTCGATTACAAACCCCACGATAGCCAAATGGCTGCCCGATACGGCGATAAGATGCGCAGTTCCCGTCACCGAAAACCATTCGCCCGCAGGCTGGGCGCGCAGCTCGGCCGAACGACCGCAGACAACACCGGCTATGAGCGCACGCGCCGGGTCGGTCGCAGGCGCGATGGACGCAAGCAGCCCATTTCGCAGCCGAAGCAGTGGCCTCGGAGAACCCTCATCGACCGACACAATCCGAACGGCTTTAACCTTGCGTACCTCGCCTCGGAGCACGCGCGATCGTCCATACGCATCGTTCTCAAAACGTGACACGCGACCGATAACACGCACGTGCGCCCCGACCTTGAACTCACGGTCACACGATAGGCGAACCGTTGCCAAGTTCTTACCGTCCGAGCGCGCCTCGCAGGTATAGGAATACACGTCGTCATTTATGGATGGGTCACCCTGCACGACAAACTCGAGAATGCTTGCCGCTCGACCGTCGAGCGTCTTCGAGGCGTTGAGCGCACCCACGGCCCACCACGCCGAAACGACCGCACCCGCTATGAGACCGACGGACGCGGCATACAGCCACCGCTTCAAAGGGGCAAGCCGCGCACAAGATTGAGCCAGCACAACGAATACCGCAGCCGCAATGGGAATGGCCCATAGCGGCCCGACCGCCGGCGCCCGCTCCCCCAGCAGCGCATCAGCGGCTATGTTGAGCACCAAGACGCAGCTCATGCACATGCCGGCACACAGGGCCATCGTCCACGGAATCAGGGGCCGCGGAGGCATCACGTGCTCGCGCTCGGTCGCACTCATACGCAGATGCAATCTTTGATTTTGGCAAGCTTCTTCTCGCCGATTCCCGACACACGCATCAGATCGTCAACCGAGGCGAAAGCACCGTTCTTTGTCCGCTCATCGATAATCGACTGGGCCATGGAGGGGCCGATGCCCGAGAGCGTCTGCAGCTCTTCTGCGCTTGCCGTATTGATGTTTACTAGACCTGTTGCGCCACTAACGCCCGACGATGCGGAAGCCCCAACATCAACACCGGCTTCCGCAATGGACGCCTGCTGCTCCCCTACCGTTGGAACGTGAATCTTCTGTCCATCGACGACCTTAGATGCCCGATTGAGCCCCGTGACGTCTGCCTCGGGCGCCAGCCCGCCGGCGGCATCAATCGCCTGAGCCACCCGCGCGCCGTCCTTGAGACGATATACGCCGGGCGACACAACGGCGCCATCGACATCGACATAGACCTCTGCCGCGGCAGAAGCCTTAGTCGAAGAGCCTTCGGATGTCTTTCCGCTCGAGGCATCGCCGGATCCCGGCTCCACTAACGAGCCCGAACCATCAGTACGCTCAAACGACACGCCGCCGGCACTGCCGCCAAGGTTCGCCATTGCCAGTCCACTCGCCATCGCAATGACGACCAGTATCGCCATCACCACTGCCTTATGACCGAGCAGTTTGCCCGCCCAGCGGTCCATCTTTTTGACTCGTTCATATTGTTCGCGCTGCGCCATAGCAAAACCTCCCAACACCATCGTGTCAGGAAAGGAGCTCCGCAACAGCCACGCCCCAAAACCGGTTTTCGCGGTCAAACCAAAAGCTGACCAAAACCTTGCGCAATAATGTCCATTTATTCAGGCAAACGTCGACAAATGAACCGTTTATCGCCTAATGCCCAGATAGCAAAAGACCGACGATGCAGGCGCATCGTCGGTCTATGCACAAATTTATTCGTGATCTTGGTAAATCTCACGCGGAGCAAGCTCCGAATGTTTGCGTTTTAAGGTCTTAGGGGCCTTGTACGTGTTGCTCTCGAAGTCGATGTACTCGGTCTGCTTAAGCAGGCGCTCGATCATCTCCTCATGATCGAACAACTCCCAGGCCTCATGCACGGCATCGAGTTTAGCGTGCGTCTCGGGACGGCGCGGCATAAACAGCGTGCAGCAGTCGGGAGCGGCCTCAGTCGAGATATCGAATGTACCGATCTCCTCGGCACGTGCGATGATCTCCTGCTTGTCCGAACCGATGAGAGGACGGAACACGGGGATCTTCACGGCCTCGTTGACGGCCATGATGTTCTCAAGCGTCTGGGAGGCAACCTGCCCAAGCGATTCGCCCGTAACGATAGCCTTGGCACCCTCGATGTGTGCAATGCGCTCAGCAACCGAATACATAATGCGGCGGTACATGATCACGCGCAGGTTGCTGGGGCAGGTAACCGAAATCTCACGCTGGCAGTCGCCAAACGGCACCACGTACAGACGACCGATCTGGACACCCGGCGCAAGCGCACGGATGATGTCCTGCACCAAATACTCGCTCGTATCGGGCGTCTGCGGACGACCGGAGAAATGCACCGGCACGCACACCGCGCCGCGACGCGCGAGCATCCAGGTCGCCACCGGAGAATCGATACCCGACGACAGCAGCGTCACGACCTTGCCGGCAGAACCCACCGGCAGACCGCCCACGCCGCGCTCAGAGCGCGCGTACACATAAACGCTGCCCTGGACCACCAGTACGTGCACCATTGCATCGGGGTCGTGCATTTGAACCTTTTTATCGGGGAAGGCCTCACACAGTACCTCGCCCACCTGACGATTGATATCGATCGAGGTGAGCTCATAGTCAGTATTGGAGCGCTTGGCGTGCACCTTAAACGAATCGAAGGAACCAAACTCGCGCAGCGCCTTCACGGCGGCGGCGCAGTACTCCTGCGGGTCGCGGTTGGTGTGATACGCCAAAGACACACGAGCAACGCCGGGGACGGTGCGGATGACACGCGCCGCCTCGTCGGCCTGATGCTCGTTAAAGGTCACGAGGATATAACCGGAAATTCGAGACACGGCGTTCACGGAAAAGGCGGCCAAGGCCGCCTTAATGTTATCCATGAGGATATGCTCAAAATGTGCGCGGTTCTTGCCCTTCAGTCCAACCTCGTGATAGTGGACTAGGCAGACGCGAGCCGCCATTTAGGCTTCAGCAACCTTGTGGCCGAGCGCCTTCTCGTAACGGGCCTCGTCGTAAGAGATGTCGCCGTCGACAATCTCGTCCATAGCCATCGAGATGGTATCGGCACCGGAAAGCCCGATGGTGATGTCATCGACATCCTGGACGGCAAGCACGCGGTTGTGCTGGCCACGCAGCATGCTATTGATGTCGCAGGCGCGCTTGGAGGCAAGCGAAGCGAGCAGGAAGCGGTTATGATCGGTCTTCTCCAGAAGATCGTCAATACAAGGCTTTACAACGGACACGGACCTCAGATCCTTTCATGCATATCGAGAACGCGAACGAGCTCATCGGTCGCGCGGTCGAGATCGTCATTCACCACGACGTCGTCGTAGCGGTCGGCAAGGGCAAGCTCATCGGCGGCGTTTGCCATACGCAGCTCAATCGTCTCGGGCGTCTCGGTACCGCGACCGACTAGACGCTCGCGGAGCACCTCAAGCGAAGGCGGCTTGATAAAGATCAGCACGGCCTCGGGGAAACGCTCCTTCACCTGCAGGGCGCCCTGGACATCGATCTCCAAAATCAGAGACGAGCCCGAGGCGAGCTTGGATGTGACCTCGCTCACCAACGTGCCGTAGCAGTTACCGTGGACCTCGGCCCACTCAACAAACTCACCGTTTGCCACGCGGCGGTCGAACTCCTCACGCGTCAGAAAAAAGTAGTTGACGCCGTCGACCTCACCTTTGCGTGGTGCTCGCGTGGTAGCCGAAACCGTCAGACCCAGGTTCGAGCGGCGCTCGCGCACACGAGTGACGAGCGTACCCTTGCCTGCGCCTGACGGTCCAGAAATCACAAAGAGCTTGGAATCCTGAGCGCTCACTTATTTGGTCAGCTGCTCGAGGAGCTGCTCGCGCTGACGGACGCCGAGGCCCTGGACGCGACGAGTAGCGGAGATACCGAGCTCCTCCATGATCTTGGCGGCCTTGGCCTTGCCATAACCGGGGAGAGACTCGATGAGGGTGGAAACCTTCATGCGGGAAGCGATGGGGTCATCGGAGTTGAGCACGGACTCGAGGGACTTCTCGCCCTTCTTGATCTGCTCGCGAAGCTCAGCGCGGGCGTGACGTGCGGCAGCAGCCTTCTCAAGAGCCTGCTTGCGCTGCTCGTCGGTAAGCTGAGGGAGTGCCATTCGTACCTCCAAATAGTTGGGTTATATCTGATTCAATAATTGGCATTTTAGCACGTAGAACGTACAAAATGCCTAATCGCGGCTCCATAGGTTAGACGATACCCGCAAAAAGTGCAATATACTGCGCCCAAAGTTAAGCCCCTGACCTGCGATTCCACACAAAGGATGGGAAAGTTTACGCAGGCACAGGGGCTATTTTGTGCTAATGAGACCCAAAAGTGGTGACTTAGGGGAATCTTTTACGCGACGTTTTCGACCAGCTCGGCGACGATGGCGTCAAAGGCGGCAACCGGATCGTCGGCACCGGTGATGGGACGGCCCACCACAATGTGGCTTGCGCCACGCTCGATAGCCTGGGAAGGCGTCGCCACGCGGGACTGGTCGCCAAGGGCGGCACCCACCGGACGCACACCCGGAGTCACGATCAGGGCATCAGGACCCAGCAGCTCACGCATGTCGTGAGCCTCCATCGGTGAGCACACGATGCCATCGATGCCGTTGGCCTGAGCAAGCTTTGCCAAGCGGGCGGCCTCCTCGGCCACGGGCGACTCGACGCCGATCTCGCTCAAGGCATCCTGATTCATGCTCGTGAGCACGGTGATGGCGACGAGTTTGGCGCGGTCCTCACGCGCCTCCTCGGCACCCTCGCGGCAGGCAGCGAGCATAGCACCCGAGCCCAGGCCGTGGACCGAAAGCAGGTCGGCACCGGCAAGCGAGGCCGAGCGGGCAGCGCCGCGCACCTGATGCGGAATGTCATGGAACTTAAGGTCGAGGAAGACCTTAAAGTCAAGGTCCTTAAAGGTCTTGACGATCTGGGGACCCTCAGCGTAATAGAGCGTCATGCCGACCTTGAGCCAGGCGGCATGGCCCGAAAGCTCGTGGGCGAGCTCGAGCGCGCGCTCACGGTCGCAGTCGAGGGCGACGATAACACGGTCGCGGGCATCATTCTCTAGCATTCGAAAGCACCCACCAGCTCGTTGATGTCCTTTACGCCCTGGGACTCGGCCCAGGCCTCGAGCTCATGCGCGATCTTAAGCGAAGCACACGGATCGACGAAGTTGGCCATGCCGACCGACACGCAGGTGGCGCCGGCCAGGATAAACTCAGCCGCATCCTCGCCAGTCATGACACCGCCGACACCGTTGATGGGGATATCGACGGCCTGGGCAACCTCCCAGACCATGCGCACGGCGATGTGGTGGCACAGCGGGCCCGAAAGGCCGCCCTTGGGCTTGGCCACGCGGGACTTGCGGGTATGAACGTCGATGGCCATGCCCTGGATGGAGTTGATGACCGAAAGGCCGTCGGCGCCGGCGGCCTCGAGAGCCTTGGCAATCTCGGCAACGTTGACCGGAGCCATCTTTACGAACAGCGGCTTATCGGTCACCTTGCGGCAGGCAGCCATAACGGAAGAGGCGCCCTCGGGCGTTGATCCCATGGCGGCACCGCCGGCGGCAATATTAGGGCAGCTCACGTTGATCTCGTAGCCGGCAGCCCAGGGGCACAGCTCGACATACATCTCGAGTGCGCGGACAAACTCGTCAACGGAGTGGCCGGCAACCTGACAGATGACCTGGCAGCCGTCCTTGGACAGCTGTTCGAGCCAAGGACCGGACTCACGGGCAAAGGCGGCCACGCCGGGGTTCTGAAGGCCCACGGAGTTGATCATGCCGCCCGGGATCTCGGCCATGCGAGGCGCGGGATTGCCGGGCCAGGGCTCGGCAGCGCAACCCTTGGTGGTGATGGCGCCCAGCTGGGAAACATCAAAGAAGTTCTGGAACTGCCAACCGTAGCCAAAGGTACCGGCTGCGGTGTTGATGGGGTTCTGCATCTTGACGCCGCCGAAATCGACGGCCATGTTCACGGTACCCACTAGAAGACCACCACCTTGGAAGCATCGAACACAGGGCCGCACATACAGGCGCCCTTCATACCGTCGACCGTCTCGACATTGCAGGTGTTGCAGGCGCCAAAGCCACAGCTCATCATGCGCTCGAGCGACACCTCGCAGTACGCACCGGCCTCGGCGGCTGCGGCGGCGACCTTCTTCATCATGACGGCGGGACCGCAGCTGGCCACGTAGTCGTAGCCGCCCTCGCCAAGCAGCTCGGCGGCAGGATCGGTGCAAAAACCGTGCGTGCCGAGCGAACCGTCGTCGGTGCACACGTTAACCGTGGCGCCCAGCGCACGGAACTCATCGACACCCACGACTTTGGAAGCGGTGCCAAAGCCCAGGCACACGTCCACATCAACACCCTGCTCGGCAAGCATGCCGGCAAGACACAGCACAGGCGGAACGCCGATGCCACCGGCGACGAGCAGTGCCTTCCTGGTGCCCTCGGGTACCATCCAGCCACGGCCACCGGGGCCCAACAGGTTAGAGGTGGAGCCAGGGCCCATCTGGGACAAACGGCGGGTATCGTCGCCCACGGCGGCGTACCACAGCTCGACGGTGCCGGCCTCGGCGTCGGCGCGGTAGAAACTCAAGGGCACACGAAGCAGAGAAGACGCATCGCCGGGGACGGCGATGTTCACAAACTGACCGGGCTTGAGCGCACTTGCAAGCTTGGGGGCCGAGATGACGAGCGAGAAGATGCCGTCGGCGATCTCCCGGTTCGAGACGACCTCGAAGTCGTGCATGCGTGCAGTGGAAGGTGTGGGCATAGACGCTCCAATCCCCCATGCGGTTGCATGGTCTAAACGAACAGAAAGCGCGGCACCGCAAGGGCGCCGCGCACAAAAGCGATAAGGCTATGCTAGCAGATGCAGCCGTCGGCGAGCGTCTGCTTGCCACCGACAAATACATCGGTGGCACGACCGGTGAGCGTGCGGCCGGCAAAACCGGAGTTCTCGGCGCGCGACTCGTAACCGTCCTCGCCAACCGTCCAGGTTGCGGAGGGGTCGAACACGGTCAGGTCGGCGACAGAGCCCGCCTTGACCTGAACCTGATCGAGGCCCAGAATCTCACGCGGCTTGATGGCCATGAGCTCGACCATGCGGCTCACGCTCATCTTGCCCGTGTTGACCAGCTCAGTGAGCACGAGCGACAGCGAAGTCTCGAGGCCAATCATTCCAAAGGGCGCGAGCTCGAACTCGCGGGCCTTCTCCCACGGGGTGTGGGGAGCGTGGTCGGTAACGATAGCGTCGACGGTACCGTCGATAACACCCTGACGGATGGCCTCGGCATCCTCGTCGGTGCGCAGCGGCGGATTGACCTTGAGCGAGGTGTTGTAGGTCTCGTCCAGGTCGTTCTCGGTCAGGAACATGTGGTGCGGGGTGGCCTCGCAGGTCACCTGGACACCGGCAGCCTTACCGGCACGCACGAGCTCCAGGCCATGAGCGGTGGAGATGTGCTGGATGTGCAGCTTGGCACCGGTCAGCTTGGCAATCTCGATGTCGCGGGCAATCTGAAGCTCCTCGCCGGCGGCCGGCCAACCCTCGAGGGCCAGACGGGTCGAGACCTTGCCCTCGTTGATCTGGCCGTGACCGACCAGATCCTCGTCCTGGCAGTGGCTCATAAAGACCTTGCCGAACATCTTGCCGTAGTCCATGCAGCGACGGAGCATGCCCGCACCCTGCACGCCGCGACCGTCATCGGTGAAGGCGACGGCGCCGTGGGCGACCATATCGCCCATCTCGGACATAGCCTCGCCCTTAAGGCCGCGAGTCATAGCACCAGAAGGATAGACGCGGCAGTGGCCGACCTCGGCAGCGCGGGACTTGACGAACTCAACGACGGTTCCGTTATCGGTAACGGGGTCGGTGTTGGGCATGGCGCACACGCCGGTGAAGCCGCCCTTGGCAGCAGCGCGGGTGCCGCTCTCGATGTCCTCTTTGACCTCGTAGCCAGGCTCGCGAAGGTGAACGTGCATATCCACCAGGCCGGGGACGAGGTACTTGCCGGAAAGGTCGCGGACCTCGGCTCCCTCGACGGCGAGATTCTCGCCGACCTCGGCGATCTTATCGCCGTCAATCAGGACGTCAACGACACCGTCAAGCTCGACGGACGGGTCGACGACGTGGGCATTCTTAAGAAGCAAGGCCATTATCGGCACCTCCAAGCAGCAGATACAGGATAGCCATACGCACGCAGATACCGGCGTAGACCTGCTCCAGGATGACGGAGCGTTGCGGGTGGTCGGCCATATAGGAGTCGAACTCGACGCCGCGGTTGATGGGGCCCGGGTGACAGATGATCGCGTCGGGCTTCATGAGCTTCTCGCGGTCCTTGGTCAGACCGAAGAGCTTGTGGTACTCGCGAATGGTCGGGAACGGGGCACCCTCGAGGCGCTCCTGCTGCACGCGCAGCATATAGACGACGTCCAGCTCGGGCAGGACGGAATCGAGGTCGCTCGTCACGTGGTCGCAGCCCAGAACCTCGGGCGCCGGCGGCAGCAGCGTGCCGGGGGCGACGGCGTAGGTCTCGCAGCCCATAATCTTAAGGGCAGGGATCAGCGAGCCGCAGACGCGGGAGTGCGCGATATCGCCGACGACGGCGACCTTCAGACCGTGGAAGTCACCCTTGTGCTCCCAGATGGTGTACAGGTCGAGCAGGGCCTGCGTGGGATGGTTGTGCTTGCCGTCGCCGGCGCAGATAACGCTCGCGGGCGAGTTCTGCGTGACGATGTAGGGAGCACCGGCGTGCTTATCGCGCACGACGATGCAGTCGATCTTGTAGGCGTTGAGGGTCTCGACGGTGTCGACGAGGCTCTCACCCTTGACCGTGGAGGTCGAGGAGCCGCCAAAGTTGAGGCTGTCGGCCGAAAGACGCTTCTCGGCGAGTTCGAAGGAGCTGCGGGTGCGCGTCGAGGGCTCGTTGAACATGTTGACGATGGTCTTGCCCTTGAGCGTGGGGACCTTCTTGATCGCACGCTCGTTGACCTCGGAGAACGCCTTGGCGGTCTCGAGGATGAGCTTGATGTCCTCTTCGGAGTACTCGGTAATGTCGATCAGGTGCTTATGGTTGAACGCCACGGTACTACTCACCTCCCAGCGGCGCGGAGCCCACGTGGGAACCCGGCGCGACGTCGTTAATCTCGACGGCGGTGTGGCCGTCGACTTCCTTCATATATAGGTGCACGTTCTCCTCATGCGACGAGGGAACGTTCTTGCCGACAAAGTCCGGCGAGATGGGGAGCTCACGGTGACCGCGGTCAACGAGAACTGCCAGCTCGATGCGGCTCGGACGGCCCAGGTCCATGACGGCATCCAGAGCGGCGCGGATAGTACGGCCCGTATACAGGATGTCGTCCACCAGCACGACGCGCTTGCCGTCGACGCTGAAGGGAATGTTGGTAGCGTGGATCGCGGGAGCGAAATTGGTCGCATAGTCATCGCGGTAGAAGCTGATGTCCAGGCTGCCGAGCGGAACGTCGACGCCCTCGATCTCCTTGATCTCCTCGGCGAGCTTCTTTGCCAGAAGGTCGCCGCGCGTGACGATGCCGACCAGAGCGAGGTCTTCACAGCCCTCGTTGCGCTCGAGAATCTCGTGCGCGATGCGGGTCATCGCTCGATTGACGGCGGTCTCGTCCATGATGACCGCCTTGGGGGAAGTCGTGCCCATCGATCTCCTTCCTCACATGTCTTGACTGCTGACACAGTCAAAAAAAATAGATGCCCGACCGCTTAAAGCGGACCAGACACCCACAGGAAGGGCTGCTCTTTGGCAGCTATATAATTCCATGTGGGTATCTCGTACCCCTTTAATGGTCAAGGGATAGTGTAGCCAACCTCGAGCTTAATTGCGAGCATAAATACAGGGCAATTCGTAAACGGGCGCAGGTGCTCCATAAACCTATATATATTTGTGGGACGAGCTTGAAAACGCACGCACGAGCTGGCATAATCCCCTCTGCTGCACGCAAATCGGATCTACGTCCAGGGCCGTGGCGTGAGCACTATCGCCAAAAGAGGAATATCTCTGTGTAGATTACGCACAGGGAGCTGCTTCTGTGCTATAGTTCAGGCTTGTTTGTTAACGCGACATGTTCGTTTGTCGCCCAAGGAGGGTCAGTTATGTCCAAAGTTTGCGAAGTTTGCGGTAAGCACCCCGTTGCCGGTCGCTCCATCAGCCACTCTCACCGCGTCACCAACCGTAAGTTCCGCCCCAACATCCAGCGCGTCTACGTCGTCGTCGATGGTCACCGTCGCAAGATGAACGTTTGCTCCACCTGCCTCAAGTCTGGCAAGGTTGCGCGCTCCTAAATAAGGTCTTACCAACAAGTACCTCGGACTCTCCGGGTCAAAGACCTCGCGTTCACATAGAACTTACCAAAGGCGCCCTCCCCCACGGAGGGCGCCTTTTTGCACTCATTGGGGACAGACTTACATGAGTGTTTTCACGCATTGGGGACAGACGTAACGCATGCCGACTGCGGTTCGGCCCCTACCTCACGCTGCCTCCTTCCAGCCTACAGTGGCCTTGGTCACGCTTGTAGCGCCGATACCGGTGATACGGGCAATTTGCTTGACCGTGAGATGTGCCCGCCTGAGCCTCAGCAGACAGGCATCACGTTCGGAGCGTGGCAGGGCCTTGAGCAGCGCAGGATCCATGCTCGGCAAAACTTCGCGCGCAACGGAAAGGGCGTCCTCATCGGGGATCCGTCGGCGCGGAAGAATCTCCACTGACCAGATGCGCCCGGCAACTTCCTCGAGATGCTCGCAATAGCAACGAGAGCCTCCGACAATATCGAGCATAGGAGCCGCGTCACAGATATCAAAGGGATCGTATCCCAGCTGGTATGCCTTGTAGCTTGACCAGCGGTAGGCATCGAGCGAGTCGAGCACACCTTTCACAGGATTGAGATGGATATAATCGAGCAACTGCACCGCCTGCGTGTCCGACTCGACCGCGATCCGCGAATAGCGATTATCAAACAGGTGACCCGTTCTTCCCGTTTTTCCATTGAAATACTTGGCATAGGCCGTCAGCGCGCACTGCATTGCCTTTGAAAGGTTGTCATATGGGTCATCAACCATCAAATGGAAGTGATTATCCATAAGGCACCAGGCCAACACCGCCACGTCATGGCACGCAAACCTGTCTGAGATGTCCGATAAGAAACGATAGCGGTCGGAATCATCTTCAAAAATGATCTGTTTGGAGTTGCCGCGGTCAAAGACGTGGTAATAGCCGGTGAGCGATATTTCGCGGGCGCATCGGGGCATGGTCTCTCCTTTCAAAGCCGTACAGGCAACACCTAAAAGGAGAGAAGGAACGCGAAATGCTGAGCCTGTGACCTATTTATATCCAATCTGCGCCAAAAACAGGCCCAGAACGGCAAAATGACAAATCCATGTCTGTCACAAATGAGTGAAAGCACTCATGTAAGTCTGTCCCCAATGAGCGGGGCAATGCAATAGACAGATAGTTATAGTTGAAACGTTTCAGTTGATTGAAACGTTTTAGTATGCCTTTTACGGGAATCTTACCGTTTACCGAATTATTTCTTGCTATCATGCAAGACGTAGGGTAAATCTCCGATCGCAAGGAGACACAAATGGTGAAAAAGTCACCGGAAAACACTACTCCCGCAATTGTGGACAACGTAGAGGCGCTTGAGGCTAAGCTCGCTCAGATGCGAGAGGCCCAGGCGCTTTTTGCTACGTACACGCAGGAGCAGGTCGACAAGATCTTCTATGAGGCCGCCATGGCCGCCAACAAGGCTCGTATCCCGTTGGCGAAGATGGCCATCGAGGAGACCGGCCGCGGCGTTCTTGAGGACAAGGTCATCAAGAACCACTACGCCGCAGAGTACATCTACAACGCTTACAAGAACACCAAGACCTGTGGCGTTCTGGAGCGCGACGAGGCCTACGGCATCACCAAGATCGCCGAGCCCATCGGCATCGTGGGCGCCGTCATCCCGACGACCAACCCCACCTCCACCGCGATCTTCAAGACGCTGATCAGCCTGAAGACCCGCAACGGCATCATCATCTCCCCGCACCCGGCAGCCGCCAAGTGCACCATCGCCGCCGCCAAGCTCGTGCTCGACGCCGCCGTCAAGGCCGGCGCCCCCGAGGGCATCATCGGCTGGGTCGATGTCCCCTCCATCGAGCTGACCAACATGGTCATGCGCGACGTCGACATCATCCTCGCCACCGGTGGCCCGGGCATGGTCAAGGCCGCTTACTCCTCGGGTAAGCCCGCCCTGGGCGTCGGCGCCGGTAACACCCCGGTCATCATCGACGACACCGCCGACGTGCTGCTCGCAGTGAACTCCATCATCCACTCCAAGACCTTCGACAACGGCATGATCTGCGCTTCCGAGCAGTCCGTGACCGTCATCGACACCATCTATGACCAGGTCAAGGCCGAGTTCCAGAAGCGCGGCTGCTACTTCGTCAAGCAGGGTGCCGAGATGGAGGCCCTGCGTGCCGCCATGTTCAAGAACGGCGCCCTCGACCACCGCATCCCCGGCATGGCTGCCGCCAAGATCGCCGAGCTCGCCGGCATCGAGGTTCCCGCCAAGACCAAGATCCTGATCGCCGAGGTCACCTCCACCGACCCCGCCAAGGAGGAGTTCTCCCACGAGAAGCTCTCCCCGGTCCTGGCCATGTATCACGCCAAGGACTTCCAGGAGGCCGTCGACAAGGCCGAGCACCTGGTGCTCGCCGGTGGCCCGGGCCACACCGCCTCTCTCTACGTGCACCCCGCCCAGGCCGAGAAGATCAGCCTGTTCGAGCACGTCATGAAGGCCTGCCGTATCGTCATCAACACCCCGTCTTCGCACGGTGGCATCGGTGACCTGTACAACTTTGGCATGAAGCCGTCTCTGACCCTGGGCTGCGGCTCCTGGGGCGGCAACTCCGTCTCCGAGAACGTTGGGGTGAAGCACTTGATCAACGTTAAGACTGTGGCCGAGCGCCGTGAGAACATGCTGTGGTTCCGCGCTCCCGAGAAGGTCTACTTCAAGAAGGGTTCCACGCCCGTCGCCCTCGACGAGCTGGGCAACGTCATGGGCAAGAAGCGCGCCTTCATCGTCACCGACCAGTTCCTCTTCAAGAATGGCAACACCCGCGCCATCGAGGCCAAGCTCGACGAGATGGGCATCGCCCACGACTGCTTCTACGACGTCGAGCCCGATCCGTCGCTGCAGTGCGCACGTCGTGGTGCCAAGCAGATGGCTCTCTTTGAGCCGGACGTCATCATCGCCGTCGGCGGTGGCTCCGCTATGGACGCCGGCAAGATCATGTGGATGATGTACGAGCACCCCGAGTGCAAGTTTGAGGACATGGCCATGGACTTCATGGACATCCGCAAGCGTATCTTCACCTTCCCCGAGATGGGCAAGAAGGCCTACTTCGTCGCCGTCCCGACCTCCTCGGGTACCGGCTCCGAGTGCACGCCGTTCGCCATCATCACGGACAAGGAGACCGGCATCAAGTGGCCGCTCGCCGACTACGCGCTGCTCCCCAACATGGCTATCGTCGACGCCGACAACTGCATGACCGCCCCGCGCGGCCTGACCGCTGCCTCCGGCATCGACGTCATGACCCACGCCATCGAGTCCTACGTCTCCATCATGGCTTCCGACTACACCAAGGGCCTCTCCGAGCGCGCTGCTAAGCTCGTCTTTGAGAACCTGCCCTCCAGCTTCACGAACGGCGCCAAGGACCCGCACGCCCGCGAGGAGATGCACAACGCCTCCTGCATGGCCGGTATGGCCTTCGCCAACGCCTTCCTGGGCCTCAACCACTCCATGGCCCACAAGCTCGGCGCTTTCCATCACCTGCCCCACGGCATCGCCAACGCCGTCATCCTGACCCGCGTTATGCGCTACAACGCCGCCGAGGCTCCCGTCAAGATGGGTACCTTCTCCCAGTATCCTTACCCCAACGCGCTGCACAACTACGCCGAGATGGCCAAGTACTGCGGCATCGAGGGCAAGGACGACAAGGAGGTCTTCGAGAACTTCATCACGAAGCTCGAGGAGCTCAAGGACTTCATCGGCGTCAAGAAGACCATCGCCGACTACGGTGTTGACGAGCAGTACTTCCTCGACACCCTCGACGAGATGACAGAGCAGGCATTCAACGACCAGTGCACCGGCGCCAACCCGCGCTACCCGCTCATGAGCGAGATCAAGGAGCTCTACCTGGACGCCTACTACGGCCGCGAGCCTCAGGACTACGCCGTCTGCTAGTTTTAGCACGGTTTTTAACGGCGGGGGTGCACGGGTGTTTCACACACCCCCGCCGTCGCTTCTATCGCATCGTTGAAAGGATGCAACCATGCTGCTACCCGATTCCAAGACCGAGCTCGTCCGCCGTGGCAACAAGGTCGTTTACGACCTGGGCGACAAGATCGTCAAGGTCTTTAACGAGACCAAGCCTGTCTCCGACGTGTTCAACGAGGCTTTGAATCTTGCCCGCATCAATGAGTGCGGCATCCGCAGCCCCAAGGCTCTCGAGGTTTCCCAGCTCGAGAACGCCAACGGCTGGGCGCTCGTGACCGAGAAGGTTCCGGGCACCACCCTTGCCGAGAAGATGACTGCCGAGCCCCAGCGCTTTGGTGAGTATCTCGAGATGTTCGTCGACCTCCAGATCGAGATCCACGGCTACACCTCCCCGCTGCTCAACCGTCAGCGCGACAAGTTCGCCCGCATGATCGACAGCCTTGATCAGCTCAATGCCACCACGCGCTACAACCTTCAGGAGCGTCTGGACGGCATGACCAAGGAGTTTAAGGTCTGCCACGGCGACTTCAACCCCTCCAACGTCATCGTCGGCGACGACGGCCAGCTCTATGTGTGCGACTGGGCACACGCCACCCAGGGCTCCCCTGCTGCCGACGTTGCCACCACCTACCTGCTCTTCGCCCTCAACAGCAAGGACCAGGCTGAGGCCTACCTGGAGCTCTACTGCGACCGCGCCGACATGCCCATGCAGGTCGTGCGTCAGTGGACGAGCATCGTCGCCGCTTCCGAGCTCGCTCGTAAGCGCAACGTGAACGATGAGTTCCTGAAGAACTGGATCGACGTCGTCGATTATCAGTAATATCTGAGCGATTTATTTCGCATCGGAGGCACAAGAAAACCCCGCAGCTCATATGGGCTGTGGGGTTTTCCTTTACCCATCGAGTTTATTCACGCAACAAAATAGACTGCTCCGCATCTCTTCCTAAGAGAGATACGGAGCAGTCCCGCAATTACATCTAATAGCAGAATCGTCGATTAACGGCGGGCCGCCTTAACAAGCTCGGCAATCTTGGCGACGACCTCGTCGATCGCCACGTCCTCACGCTCGCCCGTGGCACGGTCCTTGAGCTCCACAGTACCATTCTTGAGGCCACGCTTGCCAAGCACGACCTGATACGGGAAGCCCATGAGGTCGTTATCGGCAAACTTAAAGCCAGGACGCTCGTCACGGTCATCGACGACAACCTCGATACCCTCGGCGCACAGGCCCTCGACGATTTGGTCGCAAACGTTAGCGCACTCCTCCTTCTTGGGATCGAGCGGAATCACCGCGACCTCGTACGGGGCAACGGAGACCGGCCAGACGATGCCGTGTTCGTCGTTGTGCTGCTCCACGACGGCAGCAAGCGAGCGGGACACACCAACGCCGTAGCAACCCATGATAAGCGGCTTCTCCTTGCCGTCCTCGTCCATAAAGGTGGCGCCCATGGCCTCGGAATACTTGGTACCCAGCTGGAAGACCTGCGAGACCTCGATGCCGCGAGCAGCAGAGAGCGGCTTGCCGCAGTGCGGGCAGGGATCGCCGGCAACGACGGTTACCAGGTCGGCCCACTCGTCGACGGTAAAGTCGCGCTCGGGGCAGGCACCGGTAAAGTGATAATCGACCTCGTTGGCACCGCAGGCCCACTGCTTGGACTCGCGCAGGCTCTCGTCGCACACCAGGCGAATGCCCTCGGGCAGGTTAACCGGTCCGATAAAGCCCTTATGCAGACCGTAGGTCTGGAGCTCCTCATCAGTCATCATGCGATAGCCCTTGCCAAAGACATGCTCGGCCTTGCAATCGTTGAGCTCGTGGTCGCCCGGAACAATGGCCACGACGGGCTTGCCCTCGGCGTCGAGGAGTGCCAGAGACTTGCGCGTGCCGTTCTCGGGGAAGCCGAAGAACTTTGCAACGGCCTCGATGGTGCCCATGCCCGGAGTCTCGACCTTGGTAAGCGTACCGTCGCCAGGACCCTCGGTCACAACGACCTTGGTGCTTGCGGCCTCATCGTCGGCAGCGAAGCCGCAATCGTCGCAGTAGACGAGCGAAGCCTCGCCAGCGTCGGCCAAAGCCATGTACTCGACGGAGGTATCGCCACCGATCTCGCCGGAGTCGGCGACAACGGGCAGAGCCTTGATGTAGCAGCGCTCGCAAATGTTGGCATAGGCCTGCTTCATCTTGTCGTACTCCTCCTGCAGGCTCTCCTGCGTAGCAGAAAAGCTGTAGGCGTCCTTCATGATGAACTCGCGACCGCGCATCAGGCCAAAACGGGGACGGAACTCGTCGCGGAACTTATCCTGGATGTGATAGAGGTTCACTGGCAGCTGCTTGTAGGAACGCAACTCATTGCGCACCAGGGCAGTCACGGTCTCCTCGTGCGTGGGTCCGAGCACAAACTCGCGGCCGTGGCGGTCATCAAAGCGCACAAGCTCCTTGCCATAGGCATCGATACGGCCGGACTCACGCCACAGCTCGGCATCGACCATGATGGGCATCATGAGTTCCTGAGCACCGGCGGCATCCATCTCGTCGCGCACGATGTTCTCGATCTTGCGGATCGAGCGCCAAGCGAGCGGCAGATAGGAATACAGGCCGGCGGCCTCCTTGCGGATCATGCCGGCACGGAGCAGCAGGCGGTGGCTGGCGAGCTCAGCGTCCGCCGGATCCTCTTTAAGCGTCGGCGCATAGAGCTTAGACATATACATTGCTCGGGTCATTTATTTCTCCTCAATAAGCTTGTCGACCTCTGCCATAAGCGCGTCGACAATTTGGTCCTCAGTTACTTTACCAATGATCTGGCCATGCGAAAAGAGCAAGGCCTGACCACGTCCGCAAGCAACGCCCAGGTCGGCATCAGAAGCCTCACCGGGGCCATTAACGGCACATCCCATGACGGCAATCGAAAGCGGCGCGGAATAGTTCTTAAGCCGCTCGGTGACCTCCTCGGCGATGGGAATGAGGTTAACCTGGCAGCGGGCGCACGTGGGGCACGAGACAATCTCGGGACCACGGCGACGCAGGCCCAGCGACTGTAGAATTCCCCAGGCGACCGGCGGCTCCTCAACCGGATCGGCCGTGAGCGACACACGCATGGTGTCGCCGATGCCTTCGGAAAGCAAGATACCCAAGCCTACAGAGCTCTTGATGGTGCCCTGAAGCTTGGTCCCCGCCTCCGTCACGCCCAGGTGAAGCGGAACGTGGGGAATCTCACGTGACAGGGCTCGATAGGTATCGAGCGTCGTTTGCACGCTATGGGCCTTGGCCGAAAGCACAATATTCGTAAAGCCGCGATCCTCAAAGTGCTTGACGAAGCGCTCGCTCGACATCACGAGCTTTTCGGGCTGCGTGAGGTCGTCGCGCTCGGCAATATCTTGCTCAAGCGAGCCCGCGTTCACGCCAATGCGAATCGCACAGCCCGCGGCACCCGCAGCATCGATCACCGCGTCAACCTTGGCCCAATCGCCGATATTGCCGGGATTGATGCGCAGCTTGGCGGCACCGGCCTCAACGGCACCAATGGCGAGCTTATGGTTAAAGTGGATATCGGCGACAATCGGCACCGGAGACTCGGCACAGATGGTGCGGAAGCCCTCAAGCGCGGCCTCGGAGGGCACGCTCACGCGCACGATATCGCAGCCAGCCTGCGCCAACGCGCACACTTGCGCAAGCGTTGCCTGGGCATCAGCGGTATCGGTGCAGGTCATAGATTGGACCACCACCGGCGCGCCGCCACCGATCTGCACGCCGCCCACATGCACGGGGCGCGTCAGCTCGCGAGGCAAAGGATGGGATAAAGACAATCCAAACACTCCCCTACAGAATAAATCGAAGGATGTCGGAACGAAGCATATAGACAAACAGCAGCGCAAAGAGCGCGATGCCCACATAGCTCACAATCGTCTGGACCTTGAGCGGAAGCTCGCGGCCCGCAATCTTCTGAATGATCTCGATGACTAGCTTGCCGCCATCGAGTGGCGGGATGGGCAGCAGGTTCATAAAGCCAAGCGAGAATGAAATGAGGGCGGCAAACGAAAGGAACGTGGCAGGGCCGGCAGCAGCAGCCTGTGAGGACATAACGCTAATACCCACGATCGAAGAAGACTGATCGAGAATCTCCATCGTATGCTGCGGCTGGAGTAGGCGCATCACGCCATCCGCCGTCTGTACAACATAGGAGAATGACAGACGCGCCGAGGTGATCGGGTCTATACGGACCACCTGCGTAGAGGCATACACACCTAGGCGCTCGTCCTCTTTGAGCGCAACCGTGGTCGAATGCTGCTTGCCGTCACGCTCGTACTCGATGGCGATATCGCCCTTACCGGCGGCCTTGCCGATGGCATCGTAGACATCCATCCAGGTAGAGCACGATACACCGTCGACCGAAAGAATCGCGTCGCCGCCCTCGATTCCCGCCGAGGCGGCAATCGAGCCTTCGTCAACCTGGCCAATCACATTGGTATCCACCGGCACGGTGACACCTGCGATGGAATAGATGCTCATAAGGAGCAAAAAACCCGTCAGGATATTGACGATAATGCCCGCGAGCAGCATAAAGGCGCGCTTGAGAAAGCCTTGGCCAAGATAGGTGTGCGAGCGCTCTTGCGCAAGGAACTCGGCCTCGCCGCACGGCAGCTCCCACACATCGCCCTCGGCAGTCGCATGTTCGCGATCGAAACGACGACCATCAAAGGTGGTATAGCCTGCCGTGTCTCGCGGCAACGTCTGATATTTGGTGGGATAGTAGCTCGGCGAGGGCTTCTCCCCTTCCTCATACCAGGGCGCGATGGAGCCCCAGCCCAGCAAAAGGGCGCATGCCTCGAGCACATCCTCCTCGGAAAGCTCGAGCTCGACAGCAAGGTCGGCCACGGTCACGCGACCATGACGATAGATAGCCGCGAGCACGCGGTCGGCGCACGAAACATCGGTCGGATCCATACCGCAGATGGCAGCGTAGCCACCCAGCAGCAGCGGGGTCACGCCAAACTTGGTTCCAATGCGACGCGACGTGTAATGGATGTCAAAGCGGCACGGCAGACCCAAAAAGAACTCGGTCACACGGACGCCGCAGGCACGCGCCGCCAAAAAGTGGCCGCCCTCGTGCAAAAACACGAGGACGGAAAGCATCAGCAGGCCCCAAAAGACCGATGAGAGAACGCTCAGAACAGTATCCATAAAACGAAAAAGCAATCCTTATGGGTTAGGAACGGGTTGCGGCGAGCACCTGCGCAGCCTTTTCACGCGCCCACGCATCGATGTCGCGAAGCTGCTCAAACGAATCGACCACCTGCATATCGTGGGCGTCCATGCAGGATTCCACAATGCGATCGATATCGGTAAAGCTGCAGCCATCGTGCAGGAAGGCATCGACGGCGACCTCGTTGGCGGCATTGAGAACGCACGGCATGGTGCCACCCGTCTTGCCGGCACGCTCGGCCAGTGCCAGACAGCGGAAGGTATCCATGTCGGCAGCATCAAACGTGAGCTGCCCCAGCTCGCGGAAATCGATACGAGGCGCCGGAGTATCCCAACGCTCGGGATACGAGAACGCGAACTGGATGGGGATACGCATGTCGGATGCACCGAGATGCGCCATCACGGAGCCGTCGGCGAACTCGACCATAGAGTGAATCTTGGACTGACGCTGCACGACCACGTTAATGAAATCGAGGTCGCAGTTAAACAGATGCATGGCCTCAATGCGCTCCAGGCCCTTGTTCATGAGGGTGGCGGAGTCAATGGTGATCTTGGCACCCATGGCCCACGTGGGATGCGCGAGGGCATCGGCACGCGTCACGCGATCGAGCTCGTCGCGCGTGCGGCCAAAGAACGGACCGCCCGAGCAGGTGAGCCAAATGCAGTGGGCCTCGCGCGGGTTCTCCCCCAGATAGCACTGGTAGATGGCGGAATGCTCAGAGTCGACCGGAATAAGCTGGCCCGGTTGCGCCAACGGCATAAGCAAGTCGCCACCGACGACGAGGGACTCCTTGTTGGCAAGGGCAAGGCGCTTATTCGAGGTCAAGGCCGCATGGCTCGCCTCGAGACCGGCGGCGCCCACAATAGCGACGAGCACGCAGTCGACATCGTCGCGACGCGCGAGCTCGCAAACCGCCTGCGCGCCAACGCCGAGCTGTGTGCCCTCGGGCAACTCCTGCAGCACGGCGTCATCGCCATGAGCGACATCGGCAACGGCAACCGCCGGAACCGAGAACTCGCGGGCAGCGGCAACGAGCTCCGAGGTGCTGGAATTAACGGACAGCGCCGTCACCTGCAGGCGATCGGCATGCTGGCGGCACACATCGAGCGCCTGGGTGCCGATAGAGCCCGTACAACCCAGGATGGCAACGCGAAGGCGTCCATCGGGGCCATACGTCGTCTGGAAGGACATTACAGCACGCCTCCGATCATCAGCAACAGCTGTGCGGTGATGCAACCGAAGATAAGCGAATCGCTACGATCGAGCATTCCGCCGTGGCCCGGGATAAGGTTGCCGGAATCCTTGACGCCCACACCGCGCTTGATGCGGGACTCGATAAGGTCGCCGATAACGCCCAGAATAGACACGGCCACGCCGCACAGCAGCGCATAGGGCAGGCTGAGCTTGTAGAAGTGCGTCGCCCACAGGATGAGCCAAATCAAAACCGAGCCCAAGATGCCGCCGGCAAACCCCTCCCAGCTCTTTTTGGGGGAGATCTTGGGAACCATCTTGTGTTTGCCGATACGGCTGCCCACGATGTAGGCAAACGAATCGGAGACCCAAAGGGACGCGCAAACGCCCACTGAAAGCAGGGCGCCGGCAAAACCGGGCACGGCATCGCGCAGCAGCACGATAGCCGACAGCATAAAGCCAGTGTAGATGGGACCCATGAGCGTCACGGCCACATCAGAGATGCGGGTACGCGGCGACCAGACATACCAAATGCCCACAGCGAGCATCAAGGCAAAAAGCAGGGCATTCAGCAACATCGAATCGCCCAACGCCGACAGCGGAAAGAGTACGGCGGCAGCGATACCCATGCGCTCGTTAGCCATCTTGCCATCGAGCCTTGTCATACGGAAAAACTCATAGCAGCACAGACCGCTCATGACAGAAACAAAGATGGCCGTGGGCACGATACCCAAAACCAGGCACAGGATAAAGACAACGGCGTAGACGATACCGGCGGCGGCACGGGTAATAAAGCCCGCCAGCCACGAACCGGTGCCGCTCTTCGCTGCAGGCGCTCCCGCAGTGGCAGCCTTGCGCGCAGGCGCCGCGGAAACTGGCGTCTTGGGAGCAGATGCCTTGGGACGATCGGACACGATTAAGCCTCCTCGGTCTTGCTCAGTCCACCAAACCTACGGTCACGGCCCTGATAGGCCAAAATGGCGTCGACAAGGCCCCAACGATCAAAGTCAGGCCAATAGGTATCGGTGACGTAGAATTCGGAATAAGCCACCTGCCACAGCAGATAGTTCGAAAGGCGCAGCTCACCAGAGGTGCGAATCACAAGTTCGGGATCGGGAAGACCGGCGGTATAGAGGTGGGAAGCCACCATGTCGTCATCAATTGCGGCAGGATCGATCTTACCGGCGGCAGCGTCGGATGCGATCTGACGGACAGCGCGGGTAATCTCGGCACGCGCGCCGTAGTTGACGGCAAGCGCCAGCGTCATACCGGTGTGATCGGCGCACTCGGCAAGACCGCGCTCAAAAACGTCGCGAGTCTTCTTGGGCAGCGCGGAAATGTCACCCAAAAAGACTACGCGCACATTTTCGCGCTTCAGAAGCGGCAGCTCGTCGATAAACGTCTTGGCAAACAGGTGCATCAGAACGTTGACTTCGTGCTGCGGTCGATTCCAGTTTTCGGTCGAAAATGCATAGGCCGAAAGCACGTCGACGCCCAGGCGCACGCAGGCGGTAATGATCTCGCGCAGCGAGACGATACCCGCCTTGTGGCCCTCGGTGCGTGCAAGACCGCGCGACGTGGCCCAACGACCGTTGCCGTCCATGATGCACGAGATATGGTGCGGAATGTTATTGAGGTCAAGGTCGGAAAAACCGACGCCCGCAGGGGCGTCGGCAAAGTACTCGACCAGTTTATGCTCGTCGTATTGCACCTTAGATCTCCATGACCTCGGCTTCTTTTTCCTTCAGAAGCTCCTCGACCTTGGCGACATACTCATCGGTATGCTTCTGGACCTTGGCCTGCTCGCGACGTACGTCGTCCTCGGTGAGCTCCTCATCGCGCTCGAGCTTGTTGTTGAAGTCGCGACGGATGTTACGGATAGACACCTTGGCCTGCTCGGCGTACTCGCGGCACTCCTTGACGAGCTCGCGACGGCGCTCCTCAGTGGGAGCCGGGAACGGAAGACGAACGACGGTGCCATCGGAGTTGGGGGTAATACCCAGATCGGAAGCGCCGATGGCCTTGACGATAGCATTGATGAGCGCCTTATCCCACGGCTCGATGAGCAGCATGTGAGCCTCGGGGGTCTTGACGGCGGCAACCTGCGTGACCGGCGTGGGGACACCGTAATAATCGACGGTGATGTCGGACAGAATGTTGGCGTTGGCACGACCGGTACGGACCTTGGAGAAGTTATGCTTGAGGGACTCGAGCGACTTGTCCATATGGGCGGTGATGTTCTCTGCCATGCTTAATCCTCCTGATAGACGAGCGTGCCGACGGGCTCACCCGCGAGCGCGCGCTTGACGGTGTCCTCGCCATCGATGTTGAGGACCAAAATAGGCATACGGTTATCCTGGCACAGGGCCGTAGCTGTGGAATCCATAACCTGCAGGCCGCGAACGAGAACCTCGTGATAGGTAATCTTGTCAAAACGGACGGCATCGGCGCACTTGACGGGATCCTTGTCGTAGATGCCGTCAACTTTGGTGGCTTTAATCAGAATCTCGGCGCCGATCTCGCACGCACGAAGAGCCGCGGCGGTGTCGGTCGTAAAGTACGGATTACCCGAACCGGCGGCAAAAATAACAACGTTGCCCTTGGAAAGGTGGTTGATAGCGCGACGGCGAATATAGGGCTCGCAGATCTCGTTCATCTGGATAGCGCTCATCACGCGGCAGGGAACATCGTTATGCTCGAAGGCATCCTGCAGGGCGAGCGCGTTCATAACGGTTGCCAGCATGCCCATGTAGTCGGCCTGGGCACGCTCCATGCCACCGGCAGCGCCGGCCATGCCACGGAAAATATTGCCGCCGCCGACAACGACGCCGACCTCATGGCCAACGGCGAGCAGCTCCTTGACCTGCTTGGCAAGATGATCGGTAACCTTGGGGTCGATGCCATATTGGCCGTCGCCCATCAGTGCTTCGCCGGAAAGCTTAAGAAGCACGCGTTTATATCGGATGTCGGACAAAGCGATCCTCCTTTAATTAGACTCTCAATATGATATCAAAGGCTCTGATAAGAGCCATGAAAAAGCAGGCTGTGAGTAAAACCCACAGCCTGCTCATTACCAGCTACAAGAGCTTATTTACTCGCCACGGACCAGACGGTCAAAGGCAACGACGGTAATGGTGTCGCCGAGCTCCTTGGAGACCTGCTCAGCGTACTTCTTGATGGTGAGGGAGCTGTCCTTGATGAACTCCTGCTCGGTGAGCACGGACTGCTTGTAGAACTTCTCCAGACGGCCAACAGCCATCTTCTCCTGGATAGCCTCGGGCTTGCCGGACTCGGCAGCCTGGGCCATGTAGATCTGCTTCTCGTGCTCGACGGTCTCGGCCGGAACCTGATCGCGGGTAGCGCAGATCGGGGCGACGGCGGCAACCTGAAGGGCAACGTCGTGAGCGAAGGTCTTGAAGGACTCAGCCTGAGCGGTCTCGGCCTTCTCGAAGGCGAACTCGACGAGGACGCCGATCTTACCACCCATGTGGATGTAAGAAGCGAGCGCGCCGTTCTCGGCCTTGCGGGCAGCGAAGCGGGAGATCTTCATGTTCTCGCCCATGATGTGAATCATCTCGGTGAGCTCGGAGGAAACGGTCTCCTCGCCCATCGGCTTCTCGAGCAGAGCGTCGACGTCAGCAGGCTCGGTGGTAGCGACAACCTCAGCGACCTTAGAAGCAAAGCCGGTGAACTTGGCGTTGGAGCCAACGAAGTCGGTCTCGCAGGAGAGCTCGAGCAGAGCACCGGTCTTGCCATCCTCGGAGACGAACGCGGCGACAGCGCCCTCGTTGGTCTCACGGCCAGCCTTCTTGGCAGCCTTGGCAAGACCGTTCTTACGCAGAACGTCGACAGCGGCGTCCATGTCGCCGTCAGCCTCGACGAGAGCCTTCTTGCACTCCATCATCGGGGAGTCGGTCATCTCGCGGAGCTGCTTGACCATAGCGGCGGTAATCTGGGCCATTGTGGTTCCTTTCAAAGAGATGAAAAAGAATTAACTAAGACTGATTTACTCGGCCTTGGGCTCAGCGGCCATCTCGGCCTCGGAGACCTGCTCCTTGCCGGAGCCAGCGAGGCAGGCGTCAGCCATGAGCTCGCACATAAGGGTGACAGCGGAGATAGCGTCATCGTTGCAGGGGATGCCGTACTCGACCTCGTCGGGATCGGAGTTGGTGTCGATCAGAGCGACGACGGGGATGTTCAGGCGCTGAGCCTCCTTGATGGCGTTCTCCTCGCGCTTGGTGTCGATGACGAAGAGAGCCTGGGGCAGACCCTTCATGTCGCGGGCACCACCGAGGTTGGTCTGGAGCTTGGTGAGCTCCTTGCCGAGCACAGCCTGCTCCTTCTTGGGGAGCACTGCCATGCGGCCGTCCTCGACCATGGCCTCGAGCTCCTCCATGCGGTTGATGCGGGAGCGGATGGTGACGAAGTTGGTCAGCATACCGCCGAGCCAACGCTGGTTGATGTAAGGCATGTTGGCGCGCTCAGCAGCGTTCTTGACGGCCTCCTGAGCCTGCTTCTTGGTGCCGACGAATAGCACATTGCCGCCCTTGGCGACGTTCTTGACGAAGGTGTAGGCCTGATCGGCGTCGAGGATGGTCTGCTTGAGGTCGAGGATGTAGATGCCGTTGCGCTCACCGAAGATGAACGGCTTCATCTTGGGGTTCCAGCGACGGGTCTGGTGACCGAAGTGGCAGCCGGCCTCGAGCAGGGTGCGGATATTAATCTTGGTAGCCATGTTAAACCTCCTGTGGTTTGCCTCCGCGCGGGGTCATCCTCCAAAACCAACCCGGACATGTGCTACCAAAGCCCGGGCACCACGGTATGAAGTAGCCGCGCGTGCGTGATAAAAACCTGTTGCCGTGAAGCAACCCGATGAATGATAGCAGGAATGCATCTTCCTGCCAACCCGCAATCAAAACCACACACCTGAGCGCGGCGCGGGACGTCCCAGCCACTATTCGCCTCGGGGATGGGCTTGAGCCACGGCACGTTTGAGCCGATCGGGCGTGAGATGCGTGTAGATCTGCGTCGTGGACAGGCTCGCATGACCCAGCAGCTCTTGAACCGAGCGCAGGTCCGCGCCGCCCTCGAGCAAGTCGGTCGCAAAGGTATGGCGCATCGCATGCGGGGCGATGTCGGCCGGAATGCCGGCGAGCGTCGCCAGCATATGAAACCGCCGCCTGAGCATGGCGGCACTCATGCGATTACCGCGCGCCGATATAAGCAGAGGATGCGGCCCGGTAGCGGGGTCACGGCGCTTTGCCTGAGCGAGCAACTCCGGCCGCCCCTCCTCAATATAGAGACGCGTCGTCTCGAGCGCACGACGATACAGAGGGACGATACGTTCTTTGCTCCCCTTGCCCCACAGGCGCAGCGTGCGTTCGGACCACGCAATGGACTCCACATTGAGTGCTGCGAGCTCAGAGATACGGGCGCCCGAGGCATAGAGCAGCTCGAGCATCGCCGCATCGCGCAGTCCCGCGGGTGTTGAGGTATCAGGCGTCTTGAGCAGCGCCTCCACCTGTTGGGTCGTCAGCACACCGGGTAGATCGCGCGGGAGCTTGGGCGAGGAAATTGCCGAGACCACATCGCCCTCCACGACCCCCTCGGCAGCCATCCATCGATAGAGCGATCGGATAGCCGACAGATGCGCCGCAAGCGTTCGGGGAGCCACCCGCTCACGCGAAAGCTCGGCAAGATAGCGACGAATGGTGCGCACGTCGGCAGCGAAAGCATCGATATCCTCGCGCTCGCACCAGGCAGCAAAGCGCTCCAGCCTCGAGCCATAGGCCGTCACCGTATTGGGAGAAAGCCCCTCGACACGTGCGATATAGGCGATAAACGAGTCGACGGTGTCGTACAGGTCAAAGGCTATGACCGGTCGCCTCCAAACAGATCGGGGCGAGTGGCCAGATAGGCATCAAGGGCCTCGAGCGCACGGTCCGCATAGGCCTGGTAGCGGTCGCGCTTGCTGCGGCGCTTACCATCATCGAGTGGCGGCACCAGGCCAAAGTTGACATGCATAGGCTGATAGCCCACGGTGGCAGGATCGGTCGCATAGCCCACGAGCGCGCCCAAAGCACCCACGCGCGGCAGCTCGACGGGAGCGGCCCCGACAGCCTCGGCATAGGTGTTGAGTGCCGCGAGCAGACCTGTCGCCACGGCTTCCATGTACCCCTCGGTGCCGGTGATCTGACCGGCCAGGCGCACGCCGGTACCAGGCACGGCAAAGGTGCCATCGAGCACGTGCGGCGCATCGACAAAGGTATTGCGGTGCATGACACCGTAGCGGAAGAACTCAGCGTTCTCCAGGCCCGGCACCATATGGAAGACGCGCTTCTGTTCGCCAAAGGTCAGGTTGGTCTGGAAGCCCACCAGGTTATAGGCGGTCTTCTCCTTGTTCTCGGCACGCAGCTGAATCGCCGCCCAGGGACGACGACCGGTTCGCGGGTCGGTGAGGCCGACGGGCTTCATGGCGCCAAAGCGAATGGCGTCCTTGCCGGTGCGCGCAACTTCCTCGGCAGGCTGGCAGGCCTGGAACAGATCGCCGCCCTCAAAGTCCTTGAGCACCACGCGGTCGGCCGTGGTAAGCGCCTCGATAAAGGCCTCGTACTCTTCCTTGTTGAGCGGAGCGTTGAGATAGTCGCCGCTCCCCTGCTCCTCGTAGCGCGACTGCGAGAACAGCACGTCCATATCGAGCGTGGAGGCATCGACGATCGGCGCCGCGGCATCGAAGAACGCAAGGGCGTCGCCACCGACGAGCTTCATGACCTCTTCGCTCAACGCCGGCGAGCACAAGGGGCCGGCGGCAATGACCACGTGACCTTCGGGAATCTGCGTGACCTCGCCGTGAACGATCTCGATATTGGGACGGGCGGCAACCTCGTCCTCGACAAGCTCGGAAAACTTGACGCGGTCGACCGCCAAGGCGCCACCGGCGGGAACAGCCGCGCGATGGGCGCAATCGAGCAGGACCGAACCCATGCGCTCAAGCTCGGCCTTCAGCAAACCAGCCGCGGAATCCAGACGGGTCGACTTAAACGAATTGGAACAGACGAGCTCTGCCAGGTGATCGGTATGGTGGGCCGGGGAGCTCACCTGGGGGCGCATCTCGCACAGCTTTACGGAAAACCCGCGATCCGCCAGCTGAATCGCGCACTCCGAACCCGCCAGACCGCCACCGATAACCGTCACCTGATCAAACAGCATCTGCAAACACCTTTCTAATTGACATGTTTTCCATTGTGACCGAAGGGTGTCTGGGCGTGAAGAGCAAACTTGGAGGGCGCATACCTTCCATCCATCATGCGCTCGATAAGGCCCTCGAGCTCAAGCGAACCCAGGAGCTTAAGTACGCCAACGGCATCGAGCGAGACGAGTGCCGCGATGTCGTCGACCTTGAGCGGAGAGGCGATGAGTGCATGCATCACGGTCTGCTGTGTTTGATCCAGGTCGGCAATGCCGGGAGCATCGGGGCGCGAGTAGCGCAGGGTGCCGTAGATGCGTGAAATAGCCATCTCGATAGATTCCTCGTCGATGATGCAGCAGGCACCGTTCGCAATGAGGTAATTCGTGCCACGCGACTCGGGCGATAGGATCGACCCCGGCACGGCAAGAAGTTCTCGCCCCAAATCCATAGCAGCCTCGGCTGTAGAAAACGTCCCGGAAGGCATACCCGCCTCGGATACAAAGAGGGCTTGCGACAAGGCCGCGATTACGCGATTGCGGCGCGGAAAGGCAAACTTGCGCGGACCCATGCCCCACGGAGAGATCGACACGACCGCGCCACCCGTATCGAGTGTGCGCGTAATAAGCCCCGCGCTCGAACGCGGGTAGACCACGTCGGCGCCCGTCCCCAGCACCACGACGTGTTTACCGCCAGCGTTGACCGCAGCCCAACCCGAGGCCTGGTCACAACCGACCGCGCCGCCCGAGACTACCGTCACGCCCGCCTCGACCGCTACCTTTGACGCAAGCTCTGCCACGGCAAGACCATACGGCGAGGCCTTGCGCGCGCCGATGATGGAGAGCGCGGGCGTCGAAAGCACCTCGGGGTTGCCGCGCACATAGAGCGTCTGGGGTACATCAGAAAGCTCCAAAACGGTCTCGGGATACAACGTAT
This sequence comes from Collinsella sp. TF07-1, assembly GCF_003437235.1. NCBI lineage: Bacteria > Bacillati > Actinomycetota > Coriobacteriia > Coriobacteriales > Coriobacteriaceae > Collinsella > Collinsella sp. TF07-1. Next base: position 51,136 of record NZ_QSRV01000004.1, on the reverse strand, counting down.
CACCTGGATGCAGCTCGAAGGTTCCCTCGGCCATCATTGGTCCCTCCTTCCCTGGTACATCGCCGCCTCGAGCACGTGGTCCTGCGTCACATGCTCGCTCTCGGCGACATCTGCGATCGTGCGCGCAATGCGAACCAGGCGCACGATGCCACGGCCCGTGAGATGCGTGCGCTTCGACAGGCCGAGCACACACTTCTCCGCCGCATCATCGAGCTCAAAGGTCGAAACGACGCCGTCAATGGACCGTGTCTCGTCATCCTCGGCCTCGGCATCAGCATCGTCCATACGGGATTCGCGCCAAGCGCGAAAAGCGCGACCGCGCACAACGTAGTCACGTAACTCAGCTGACGACATACCCTCCGCGCCCTCGATAATCACCTGAGGGTCGGGACGGGTCACATCGATCATCATGTCGATACGGTCGGCCAAAGGACCGCGCAGTTTAGACCGATAGCGCTCGACCATCGCCGCCGAGCAGCGACACGGTACCTCACGATCGCCCAAAAAGCCGCAGGGGCAGGGATTGCTCGCAGCCAGCAGCTGAAAGCGCGACGGGAAGGTAAAGGCCCCGTCGACGCGTACGATCCTGACGTAGCCGCGTTCGATGGGCTGACGCAGCGTCTGCAGCACACCCGTGGGAAACTCGGCAAGCTCGTCCAAAAATAGCACGCCGCCATGAGCAAGGCTGATCTCACCCGGGTGCACCGGGCGCCCACCGCCGATAAGACCTGCGGTCGAAATACTGTGATGGGGACTGCGGAAGGGCCGGTGCCCCGCCAACAAGCCATCAATGTTCTCACCCAAAACCGAATGGATGCACAGCGCCTCCTGTTGATCCTCAACGGAAAGCTCGGGCAGGATGCCGGTCATACGACGCGCGAGCATCGTCTTGCCCGATCCCGGGGACCCGATCATGAGCAAGCCGAGTTCTCCTGCCGCCGCAAGCGCCATGCCGCGTTTAGCGACTTCCTGCCCCAGCACGTCGGCATAGTCGAGCTCAGGCTCAAAGGTCGCCTCGACGCCCTCGGAATCCAGATAGTGCCGAGCCGCCTCGCCCATGCCATGGGCAAGCTGAGACAAATGATCGATGAATCCACAATCCACGCCCGCGAGCGGCACATGCTGATCGGACCTGCCGGCGATAAAGGACAGCCCCATATCACGCGCCAATAGCTGAAACGCCACCTCGCCCTTGACGGGAAGCACCGTACCGTCCAAGCCGAGCTCGCCGGCGATAAGGCAGCGATCGAGGTTGTCACGGGGAATCTGCCCATCGGCCGCCAGAACCGCGATGGCGATGGGCAGATCAAAGCCGCTACCGGTCTTGCGAATATCGCCGGGCGCTAGGTTGACCGTAATGCCCGAGCGTGGGATCTCGAACCCGGCGGAGCGCATCGCGCAGCGAATACGACCGCGTGACTCCATCACCTCCATACTCGGAATGCCGAGCATTTGGATGCCCGGAACACCACCGGCAAGCGAGACCTCGACCGTGACGTGAATCGCCTCGACGCCACGGATGCAGGCCGCGTGAACGGCAAACGTCTCGAACGCCATCACGACACCTGCCAATCGAACGCGTTGTACTGATGCTCGATCTCGGCGATATGCCCGCCACGAATGGTGACACCCACGGCATCGAAGCGAATCGCCTTGAGCGGATAATGCTCCATGAGATAGCAACTTGCGATGCGGCGGTAGCGGCGTTGCTTTTGGGCGTCCACGGCCTCCTCGGGAAAGACCCGCGTGCTGCAATCCAGTGCGACGCGTCTGGTCTTGACCTCGGCCATCACCACGACATCGTCGAGTTCATCGAGCAGCACCAGATCGGCCTCGCCCTCGGAGCAACGATAACCCTGCTCCAGCAAGGTGTAGCCGCGCTCGTTAAAGTAGTCGATGGTGATCAGCTCGCCCAGCATGCCCAGCTCGCGGGGACTGAGTCCCTTGATAAACTCAGGCGTCATCGCCCCGCAGTCGAGCTCGCCGTTTTCCCAACGCTCCTTGAGCTGCTGCGTCTTGCTCTTTTTGCTTGCGGCACTCATGGGGTCTCCTTTCCCGCACGCTGCATTGCCCCGATGATGAGGGCACCTTTCGTGCGGGTAAGTACCGGAAGCAAACCAAAAGCTGACCAAATGCCGTCAAAAAACGGGCCGTACGCAGCAATGGTGTTGCATACGGCCCGCCACCAGCAGGTTTATAAAACCCCAGAGGTCCCTGTCTCCACAATTGACCTAGAAAAGGCGCTCAGTCTGCAGAAAGTTTCCGCAAAAGCTCACGCGGTGCAGTGGACAAAGTCCATGTTTGCGAATGGCCTCGATATGCTCGGGGCTTGCATAGCCCTTCGACTCGGCCAGATGGTACTCGGGATACTCGGCGTCGTACTCGACCATCATCTCGTCACGCGTGACCTTGGCCATGATGGACGCCGCGGCGATGCAGGCGATTTTGGCATCGCCCTTCACCACATCGCGCTCGTTAGGAACGGCGCCCAAGGGGTTACCATCCATGAGGACGCAGTCGGGCTCAAGTCCCGTATCGGCCACGGCGCCCGCAACGGCAGTACGGATAGCACGGGCCATGCCCATTTCATCGATATCCTTCGGCGCGATATGGCAAAAACCGATCGCCGTCGCCACCTCGGCAATCTTCACTGAGAGCAACTCGCGGCGCGCGGGCGTGAGCTTTTTGGAATCGTTGATACCCCAGACGCGCGGCTCCATAGGAAGACAGACGGCGCATACCGTCAAAGGGCCGGCCACCGATCCGCGACCCACCTCGTCGACACCAACGACCACCCCATCGCCACCAAGCTCATGCATAAGCTCGTACATGTCATTGACGCGCTCGCGCTCGGCAAGCTCTTTGGCATGGCGTTTGAGGGCGCGTTCACAAGCCTTGATCACCTGCTGGCGTGGGTCCTCGCGATAATGCTCCACGAGGGCGGGAATCTCCTCAAACGTAGCGCTCGCCAACTCACCGGCAACCTGCGATGCCGAAACCGAGCTCGTCATGTTGGCCATACCAGGCCCTCCTTGCATGCAAATCAGATAAAAAGAAGGGCCACCCGAAGGTGACCCTTGTGTCCAAACGAGTGGACAGACGCTGCGATCTTCTTAGCGCTTCTCGGGGATGCGAGCAGCCTTGCCCACCTTGTCGCGGAGGTAGTACAGCTTGGCGCGACGGACGCGACCATGACGAACGACCTCGAGCTTGGCGATCTTGGGGCTGTGAAGCGGGAAGGTACGCTCAACACCGACACCGAAGGACATCTTGCGGACGGTGAAGGTCTCGCGGGCACCGGCGCCGGCCATGCGGATGACGTCGCCCTGGAAGACCTGGATGCGCTCGCGGTCGCCTTCCTTAATGCGGTAGTGAACCTTGACGTTGTCGGCGACGCGAACCTGAGGAATGTCCTCGCGGATCTGCTGACGCTCGATTGCGCGGATGTAATCCATGTGCAATTCCTTACTCTTCTAGAGGTGCCGTACCACCCTGGCCGGCACGTAGTTGAACAAACGTATTCGAGTATACACGCGCGGGTTTCTGCTGCAAGAACAATTTTTTACGCAGACAAAAAGACAAAACCCGCACATGATAACCGCCCGCCTCACGAATGAGACGGGCGGTATGAAGGGGGACTATGCCAGGCGTCGATGCGCAGGGCGCTAGGCGTTGCGCTTGGCCTCGAGCTTGGCCTGAGCGGCAGCCAGACGCGCCAGGGGCACGCGGTAAGGCGAGCAGGACACATAGTCCACATCGGCCACGTTAAACAGGCCCTTGATGGACTTGGGGTCGCCGCCGTGTTCGCCGCACACGCCAAAGTGCATGTCGGGATTGGTGGCGCGGCCCTTCTCGACGGCCAAGCGCACGAGCTCCAGCACCGCCGTGTCGATGGTCTCGAAGGGGTTGTCCTTCAGGATCTTCTTGTGCAAGTACAGCGGAATGAACTTGGCCTCGGCATCGTCGCGGGAGAAGCCGAAGGTCGTCTGGGTGAGGTCGTTGGTGCCAAAGCAGAAGAAATCTGCGTGATGGGCGATCTCGTCGGCGACCATGCAGGCGCGCGGCAGCTCGAGCATCGTGCCCACGGGAATGTTGAGCTCGACACCTTCCTCGGAGGAGACCTCGGCGATCACGCGCTCGATGACCTCGCGAGTCTGAACGTGCTCGGCCGTAATGGAAACGAGCGGGACCATAATCTCGGGACGCGGGTCGACGCCTTCCTTGATAAGGCGGGCGGCAGCCGTTGCCACGGCACGGACCTGCATGAGCGGCAGGTCACCGAAGACGACGGACAGGCGCACGCCGCGCAGACCGAGCATCGGGTTGGACTCGACCATGCCGTCGATACGACGCAGGCGGGCACGCAGGGCGGCAAGCTCTTCCTCGCTGGCGCCGGCGGCCTCCTTCTTGGTGATGGCGACCTCAAGCTCACGCGGATCGTCAAGGAACTCGTGCAGCGGCGGATCGAGCAGACGCACGACCACATCGCGACCGGACATGGTCTTGAACATCGCCAGGAAGTCCTCGGTCTGGACCTTGAGCAGGTCGGCCAGGGCCTGCTGCTTTACGGCCTCGTCATCGGACAGGATAAAGCTCTGGATGATGTTCTTGCGGTCGCCCAGGAACATATGCTCGGTGCGGCACAGGCCGATGGCCTCGGCGCCAAACTCGAGCGCGAGCGCGGCATCCTCGGGGTTGTCGGCGTTGACGCGCACGTGGTTGGCGTGGCCGCAGGTCTCGTCCAGGCGAATCTCGTCGGCCCAGGACAGGATGGTGTCCAGGTCGCCGGTGAGCTCGGCCGAAACCAGGTCGACGGCGCCGTCGACGACGATGCCCTGGGTACCGTCGATGGAGATGACATCACCCTCGCGCAGCACGCGGTCGCTGCCCTCGATGTGCACGACCTTCTCGGCAGCGTCGATGTGGAAGCGTTCGACACCGCAGACGCAGGGCGTACCCATACCGCGGGCGATAACGGCGGCATGGCTCGTCTTGCCACCGTGACTGGTCAGGATGCCCTCGGCGGCAACCATACCCTTCAGGTCGTCGGGGTTGGTCTCCCAGCGAACCAGAATGACCTTGTGGCCCTCGTTGGCGCGCGCGACGGCGTCATCACTCGAGAACACGACCTCACCCACGGCGGCACCGGGGCTGGCGTTAAGGCCGCTGGCCAGGGCCTCGTACTTCTTGGAGGCGTCGAACTGCGGGTGCAGGAGCTGATCGAGCTGCGCGGGATCGATGCGGCTCACGGCCTCCTCGCGGGTGATGAGGCCCTCCTCGACCATCTCGATAGCGATGCGCAGGGCGGCGGTAGCAGTGCGCTTGCCCACGCGGGTCTGGAGCATCCAGAGCTTGCCCTGCTCGATGGTGAACTCGATATCGCACATATCGCGGTAATGATCCTCGAGCGTCAGGAACACGCGCTCGAGCTCCTCACCTGCGGACTCGAGGCCCGGGGTGGTCTTGAGGTCGGCAATGGGCTCGGTGTTGCGGATGCCGGCGACGACATCCTCGCCCTGCGCGTTGACCAGAAAGTCGCCGTAGAACTCCTTAGTGCCGTCGGCCGGGTTGCGCGTAAAGGCGACGCCGGTCGCAGAGGTCTCCCCCTTGTTGCCAAAGGCCATGGCTTGGACGTTGACGGCAGTACCGAGCTCGTCGGAGATGCCGTGCTGTTTGCGGTAGATGCAGGCGCGCTCGTTCATCCAGCTGCCAAAGACGGCCTGGATGGCAAGGCGCAGCTGAAGCTCCGGGTCGTGCGGGAAGACGGGCTTGCCGTCAGCGACCTCGAGCTCGGGATACAGGGCAGCCTCGACGTTCTCGGAGAAGATGCCCTTAAAGGTCTCGACGAGCTCCTGCAGGTCCTCGGCCGAAAGCTCGGAATCGACGCGAACGCCGGCGACCAGGCGGGCCTGGGTCAGGGCATTCTCGAACAAGTCGGCATCGACACCCATGACGACGTTGGAGAACATCTGGATAAAGCGGCGGTAGCTATCCCAGGCAAAGCGCGGGTTTTGCGTCTGGGCGATAAGGCCCTGGACGGAATCGTCGTTGAGGCCCAGGTTGAGAACCGTGTCCATCATGCCGGGCATGGAGAACGGAGCGCCCGAGCGGACCGACACGAGCAGCGGATCGGAGGCATCGCCGAGCTTCTTGCCGCAGCGGGCCTCGAGGTCGACCTCGGCGGCAACGATCTCGTCGAGCGCGCCCTCCGGCCACACGTTGCCGGCGCCGGAGTACTCAACGCAAGTCTGGCAGGTAATGGTAAAGCCACCGGGAACCGGCAGGCCGATACGGCTCATCTCGGCAAGGTTAGCGCCCTTGCCACCAAGCACGAAGTTCATGGACTTGTCGCCCTCGGTGACACAGGTGCCCTGGGCGTCGGTTCCAAAACGGTAAACCCTCTTGCAATCGCTCACGATACTTCCCCTTCCATGCGCTTACGCGCACGACCGTGGTAACGAATCGACCCGCCAGATGCAGGCCGTGAGGGAACTATACGGCGGGTTTTGGGCAGGCTTGAGCAGAGGGTGCGCGGTTTGGTAAACGTGCTAAAACTAGCGGTAAACGGTAGGTAAAGATGGTTACCTTATGAAGATACCACTACAAGAAGAATGCAGGTCAGATGCGATGTTTTTGCTAAATCGCTTTATCAATTCAGGCTATTTAGCCACTCCGATGATTTTTCTGGGACGGGG
>NZ_QSRV01000004.1:0-44423 GCF_003437235.1 Collinsella sp. TF07-1 | reverse complement strand
TTAAAAAATCATTGAGTACCTAATGATTTTTTAATCCCCGTCCCAGAAAAATCGTCACAGAAAGGACTACTGCTGTTGAGCGCGGCGGGCGGCACGGCGGGCTCTTGCCTCTTGAATCTCTTCGAGATGAGCAATGATCTCGGCAGCGCTTTCCTCGATGGCTTTGCCGTCGGTACGCACTACAAAGCAGCCCAGGCGTTTCATGAGCGCGCGGGCTTCCGCAAGCTCACTACGCACGCTCTCGGGCTCGGCATAGGAGCCTGCGACGGCGCGGGCGTAGTCGTCGCCCAAGCGGCTATCGCGAATCTCGGAAATCACATCGACGGTCGAAATCAAGCCGAACAGGCGCATCGGGTCAACCTCGTAAATCGACTTGGGCGGCTCCATGCCATGCGCCAGTGGGACATTGGCGACCTTGTAGCCCTGATAGGCTAAATACATCGACAGCGGCGTCTTGGATGTACGCGACACACCCAGCAGCACGATATCGGCACCCGACAGATCGTCGCAACCACGACCGTCATCGTGCTCAACGAAATACTCCATGGCCTCGATACGATGGAAATAGCGGTCATCGGTCTTGTGAATCACGCCCGCAACGCACTTGGGCGGCACACCGATGAGCGACGACAGCACGGCAAGCGTCGGGCCGATCAGGTCGACCGAACGGATATGCAGCATACCCAGGTAATCGAGCACGCGGGCGCGAAGCGCCGGATCGACAATGGTATGGAACACGGCGACATCGCGATGGTCGGCATCGACGCGCGGCCCCACAAATGACTTGACCTGCTCCACGGAGGTCACCTTGGGCAGGCGCAAGAGACGAAAAGCCCCTTCATCAAATTGCCCGGACGCCGCGAGCACCACCTCACAAGCGGTATCGCCGAGCGAGTCGGAGATAACGATAACGGTGGGACGAGCGGTGACCGGGCAATCCATGCGGGGCTCCTTTTGCGCTTATGCGCAGGCTGGCTTACTTTTTGCGGGCAAGCTCACCGATGTTGGCAATGCCGGAGAAAACGGCCTCGAAGCGGTTGAGCAGCTTAAGGCGATTATCGCGAAGCTGCTCGTCCTTGTCCATGACCATGACCTCATCGAAGAAACGGTCGATGGGCGCGCGCAGGGCGGCGAGGGCGGCAAATGCGGCCGGGTAGTCCTCGGCAGCAAGGGCGACATCGACGGCGGTCTGAGCAGCCTCGGAGGCGTCGGCGAGCGCAAGCTCGACCTCGCCCATCAGGCTGCGGTCATACTCCGCACCCAGCTCGGGCTTCGAGATATGCGCGGCGCGGGCATAGGCGGTCGCCAGGTTGTCGAACGTCTCAGCGTCGTTCTTGCGGGCCTCGTCGAGGGCGGCGCAGCGGGCAAAGAAGACGGACGGGGCGATGATGTGCACCGCGGAGACGGCGGCGACGGTATCGGCCGGAATCTTTTCGTCGCGGGCCATGCTCACCAGGCGGCCATGGAAGAAGTCACGAACCTGCTGGGCGACCTCGGCGGCGTCGAACTCAATGCCCTGCTCACTGTAGAGTTCGAGGGCAAAGTCGATGAGCGACGTGGGGTCGATCGGCAGACGGTCGCGCAGGATGTTGATAATGCCGATAGCGGCACGACGCAGCGCGTAGGGGTCGGAGGAGCCGGTCGGGGGCTCGCCGATGGCAAAGATACCGGCGATGGTATCGAGCTTGTCGGCGCAGGCCACGATGCAGCCAGCGGTGCCCTCGGGCAGCTCGTCACCGGCAAAACGGGGACGATAGTGATCGCGAATAGCATGGGCGACCTCGTCGTTCTCCCCCATCGCGGTCGCGTAATAACCGCCCATCACGCCCTGCTGGCTCGTGAACTCGACGACGGCGTTGGACACCAGGTCTGCCTTGCACAGGTGTGCGGCGCGAGCAGCGTCGGCGGCAAGATGGGCGCCCAGGTGAGCCTCGCGGGCGATAGCGAGCGCGAGCTGCTCGATGCGCTCGGACTTGGCGAGCACGCTACCGAGCTTCTCCTGGAAGGCAACCTTGGACAGAAGCTCACGGAACTCGTCGAGGGAGATCTTCAGGTCCTCCTCGTAGAAGAACTTGGCGTCGTCCAGACGGGCGCGCACGACGCGCTCGTTACCGTCGATCACGCGCTCGGCGTTCTCGGGCTTGCTGTTGGAGACGACCACGAACTCACGCGTCAGCTTGCCCTCCCCGTCATAGATCGGGAAGTAGCGCTGGTTGGTGAGCATGGACTCGCAGATAATCTCGTGCGGGACCTTGAGGAACTCCTCGTCGAAAGTACCGACGAGCACTGTCGGCCACTCGCAGAGGTTAATGACCTCCTCAAAGACCTTCTTGGGCGTATCGACATGGCAGCCGGGGCGAGCGGCCTCGACCTCGGAGATACCGGCAAGGATGGCCTCGCGACGGCGCTCGGCAGAAAGCACGCCGGCGTCCTCGAGTACCTGCTCGTAGGCGGCGGGGCTGGCGACAACGTGGTCACCGGGGCCGAGCACGCGATGGCCGCGCGTGGTGTTGCCGCTCGTCACGTCGGCAAACGACACGGGCACAACATCCTCGCCCAGAAGGCAGCAAATCCAGCGGACCGGACGCACGAACGTCGCGTGCTCGTGGCCCCAGCGCTGGGAGCGGTAGTTGGGCCACTGCAGGCCGGCAATGGTCTTCTCGCACAGGGCCGTCAGGATCGGGGTGGCCGGGGCGGAAGGAATGTTCTTCTCGGCAAAGACGTACTCACGGCCGTCGGTGTCCTCGCGACGGACCAGATCCTCGGCAGCCACACCGCACTTGCGGGCGAAGCCCTGGGCGGCCTTGGTGGCGTTACCGTCAGCGTCGAAGGCGATGTTGGCCGCGGGGCCGCGCTTGACCTCGTGAACCTCATCGGTCGCGGTGGCGACGTTGGACACGAGCGCAGCCAGGCGACGCGGGCTCGAGATCACGCGGACCTCGCCGTGGGCCAGACCGGCCTCATCGAGGCCCTTGGCGATCATGGTGCCAAGCTGCTTGACGGCATTATTCAGCGGTGCAGAGGGCATTTCCTCCGTACCGATCTCAAACAGGAAATCCTTAGCGTCTGCCATGGCTTACGCCACCTCGCCTTCCTGGTCGGCATTCTCGTTGACTCCGGCGACCTCGGCCATGTAGGCCTCGCAGCACGCCTTGGCGACGGCGCGAACGCGCAGGATGTAGTTGGCACGCTCGACCGCGGACAGGGCGCCGCGGGCATCGAGCAGGTTGAAGGCATGGCTGCACTTCATGACGCAGTCGTACGCCGGCAGCGGCAGTTTGCGCTCCAGGCAGGAGTGGCACTCGGCCTCGTAGTCGTCAAACTTCTGACGCATCATCTCGACGTTGGCGACCTCAAAGTTGTAAGCGCTGAACTCGCGCTCGTTCTCGAGGAACACGTCGCCGTAGGTCATGGGCGTGCCATCGGGCAGGTAGCTCCACACCAGATCGTAGACCGAGTTGACGCCCTGGGCGTACATGGCGATACGCTCCAGGCCATAGGTAATCTCGACGGGCACGGGGTCGACCTCGATACCGCCCACCTGCTGGAAGTACGTAAACTGCGTGACCTCCATGCCGTTGAGCCAGACCTCCCAGCCAAGGCCCCAGGCGCCCAGGGTCGGGCTCTCCCAGTCGTCCTCGACAAAGCGGACGTCATGGTCGTTGGGGTCCAGGCCAATGGCGGCCAGCGAACCCAGGTAGAGCTCCTGGGCGTTGACCGGCGACGGCTTGATGAGCACCTGGAACTGATAGTAGTGCTGCATGCGGTTAGGGTTCTCGCCGTAGCGGCCGTCGGCGGGACGGCGGCAAGGCTGCGCATAGCAGGTGCGCCACTCGGCGGGACCGAGCGAGCGCAGCGTGGTCGCGGTATGGAAGGTACCGGCACCGACCTCGGAGTCATAGGGCTGCATAATGACGCAGCCCTGCTCGCCCCAGTACTGCTGGAGGCGCAGGATGATGTCTTGGAAGGAAAGCGATGAAGCGTTCATGCCTCTAATATCCCCTCGTCGAAACGATTACACGGTTAGGTACTGTACTATAGCGGTTTTTAGTCGATAGCGCCGATGCGGTTGAGCGGCCAGTAGCGCACAAGCGCCACAGCGATCAAATCAGAGCGATCGACGGGACCAAAGTAGCGTGAGTCGGCAGAGTTTTCGCGGTTGTCGCCCATCACCCACACGCACCCGTCGGGAACGGTGTAGGGATAACTCACCTGGGCGCCAGGCGCTTGGACCGAAAGCGGCCAGCTCATGCCCGTCGTATAGTCCTCGTCGAGCGCCTGGCCGTCAACGACGACCTTGCCGTCCTGAAGGTCGACCGTCTGGCCGGCCGTGGCGATGACGCGCTTTACCAGCACGTCATGCTCGGATGTGGCATCGGGGTTGTGAAACACCACGATATCGCCCTGTTTGACGGGCTGTCCGAGTTCGAGCGTCACCTTCTGCGCCAGAATCTGATCGCCGATCTCGATCGTGTCCTCCATGGAACCGGTGGGCACTACAAAGGGCTCGACCACAAACGAGCGAATCAAGAAGGTGGCGACCAGTGCGATCGCGATGACCGCGATCCACTCAAAAGCGCCCCTCAACGCGGAATGTTGCGTAGGAACCATACTCACTCCTCGCTCTGCGAATACGAAGCGTCAAGGATCACCTGCGCGTAAGCGCGCTCCTCGGGCGTGAGCCGCGCCGTCTCGATCAAGTCCGGACGCCAGCGGCAGGTGCGCTCGATGGCGTTCTTGCGACGCCAGGCATCGACCTTGGCGTGATCGCCGCTCACAAGCACCGGAGGCACGCCCTCGCCGTTGAACTCGGCGGGACGGGTGTACTGCGCGTACTCGAGCAGGCCTCCGTCCTCGGCGGTCGAGAACGACTCGTCGACGTTGCTCATCTCATCACCAAGGGCGCCGGGGATCAGGCGTACGACGGCATCGGCAACGACCATAGCGGGAAGCTCGCCGCCCGTGAGCACGTAATCGCCGATCGACAGGCGCTCGTCGGCATACGCATAGGCACGCTCGTCGACACCTTCGTAACGGCTGCACACAAACAGCAGGCGCTCGCTTTTGAGCAGGCGCTCGGCCACATGCTGCGTAAAAGGCTCGCCGCACGGGGTGAAGAACACCACCGTCGGCTTGGGGCCCTCCGCGCTAATGGCCTCGATGGCCTCGGCGATAGGCTCGACCTTCATCAGCATGCCCTGCCCGCCGCCGTACGGCTCGTCATCGACGGTACGATGGCGGTCGTGCGTCCAGTCGCGCAGGTTATACGCCTTAAAATCAAAAAGGCCGGCCTTGCGGGCGCGGCCCAAAATCGATGTGGACATGACGGGCTCAAACATCTCGGGAAAGACCGAAAGGGTCTCAATCAGCATGTTGTCCTCCCTACTTGTCCATATCGATCAGGCCGTCCATAACGTGGACGGAAATTGTTCCTGTGTCGGGAAGATCGAGCACAACCTGCTCGATCACGGGAATCAGTACCTCGCCGTACCGATCGCCCTCGACAACCCAAACATCGTTAGCGGGCGTCGACATGATCTCGACGATCGTACCGAGTGAACCGAAGCGCTCGTCGACCACCTCGCGACCCATCAGGTCGGAATAGGCGGCGTCGAGCGAATCGAGCTCAAAGTCGTCACGATTTGCCAGCACATAGCATCCCGTGATGCCCTCGGCGGCCGTTAAGTCGTCAATGCCCTCAAACGAGACCAGATCGCCATCGCCCGTATCGGTGACGGACACGACCGTGCAAAAACGGTCGCGCTTGAGCGCCGGCGGCGTCAGGGCGACGCGCATACCCGGCTCTAATACAGAAGGAAGCCCCCGCAGCGGCTGCGCGAGGACCTCCCCCTTCCTTCCGTGCGGCTTGACCACACGGGCGATGTTTTTGTACTGGGACCTCAAGGTCCTAGCCCAGAACCTCTACCTCGACAGCAGTGTCGAGGCGAGCGGCCAGTGCACGGGCGAGCGTGCGAATGGCCTTGATGGTACGGCCACGACGGCCGATGACCTTAGCGACGTCATCCTCGGCGACAGAAACCTCGATCGTAGAGGCGTCGTCACCATCGATGACCTCAAGGCTCACGGAATCCGGGTCGTCGACGATCTGAACAACGAGATATTCGACGAGATCGGCGATGCGATCTGAGAGCATTGCCTCACCCTCGAGCTGTGCAGCGTCAACCTCAGGCACGATTTACTCCTCGGCGCCCTCAGCGGCCTCAGCGGCAGCCTTAGCGGCCTCGGCCTCTTTGGCGAGCTGCTTCTTGGACTTCTTGACGACGGTCTCGGTCTTCTCGCCCTCGTTGGCGGCCTTGACCAGAGCGGCGACGGCGTCGGTGAGCTGAGCGCCCTTGGACTGCCAGTCGGCGATCTTCTCGAGGTCGAGGTTGATGGTCTTGGGGGCGGTCATCGGGTTGTAGCGGCCAACCTCCTCGATGATACGACCGTCACGCGGGGCGCGGGAATCGGCGACGACGACACGGTAGTACGGACGCTTCTTAGCGCCGTGACGAGCAAGGCGAATCTTGACTGCCAAAGGAAACTCCTCCAACCAAGCAGCTTTAGGCTGCAACTACAAACAAACAGTTGAATATAATACGCCATCGACGCGGGCAGGTGAAGTCCGTGAGACCAACTTCTTCGGTGTAGTCGAGGGCAAATCCATATCTTAGACAAGAATTCGGGATTTGCAAGCACATACACGCACCCCACATGAGCTGCGCGGTATACTCATGACATGGAAAGACGCGAACATACATACGGTTATGAGGATGCCATGGGCGTCACACCGCCTCCCTGGACGGGTTCGGCGGTGGGCCTCATGGACCTCGATGCGTTTTTTGCGAGCGTGGAGATGCTCGATCATCCCGAATGGCGCGGAAAGCCGCTCATCGTGGGCGGAGACGCCGATTCGCGTGGCGTCGTGTCCACGTGTTCGTATGAGGCACGTCGCTTTGGCGTGCGCTCTGCCATGGCCTCGGCTGAGGCGCGGCGCTTGTGCCCGCAAGCCATTTGGACGCACGGGCACTTTGATCGCTACCGCGAGGTGAGCGCGCAGGTCATGGCGATTCTTGCCGAGGAGACGCCGCGCGTTGAGCGCGTATCCATCGACGAAGCCTTTATCGATATCACACCGGGTCGCTTTGCGCCCGAGGACCCACTGCTGGTTGCACGGCGTATAAGCGACCGTGTGGCAGCGCTGGGAGTGACGTGCTCCATTGGCGTGGGCTGCAACAAGACGGTCGCAAAGATCGCAAGCGAGCGGGATAAGCCGTTTGGGCTGACCATCGTGCGCCCCGGAACCGAGCAGCGCTTTTTGGCCGCGCTGCCGGTATCTGCCATGAGCGGCATCGGGCGCTCGGCCGAGGAGCGACTGCGCCGTATGCGCATCTACACGCTCGGCGAGCTGTCACGCGCGCCGGAATCCACCTTGGCCTCTATTTTTGGCGTCAACGGCGAACGTATGCGTCAGCGTGCGCTGGGACTTGAAATCTCCGAAGTCACGAGTCTCGATGAAGAGCGCAAGATCAAGTCGGTCAGCAATGAACGCACCTTTGCGAAAGATTTAACTGAGCGCGGAGACATCGAAGCGGCGATTGCACTGTTGGGCGAGTCAGTTGGACGCCGCCTGCGCCGTCAGGGACTGACGGGCGGCACGGTAACGCTCAAGCTCAAGTATTCGTATGGCAGCGGGCGTACGGCACAGCGCCGGCTGCCTCATCCGACCGACGATGAGAACATCTTTGTGGCGGTTGCGCTCGAACTGCTCGACAACATCTGGCAGGAAGGCATGCATGTGCGTCTGGCGGGTATCGGGATGAGCGACTTTGACCATCAGGGCGGCATCCAGACCGACCTGTTCTGCGAAGTCGACGACCGCGGAGCCCAATCCAGCGACCGACGCGACCTCTCGGTTGCTATCGACGCCGTCCGAGACAAGTTCGGCGACACCGCCCTATCCTTCGGCCGCCAATCCCGCTTCAACGATTAACCGCCTTTGGGCAAAAAGAAAGCCGGGCAGGTACGGAAAACCGCAACTGCCCGGCAAAATGCGCGAGGCCAACTAAAAGCCCTGTATCAAATGAGCCACTAGAGGAGGTCGAGGGGGAGCTGGGGGGCGTCACCCCAGAGCTTTTCTAGACGGTAGAAGTCGCGGGCTTCGGGAGTGAAGACGTGAACGACGACCGAGCCGTAGTCCATGAGCATCCAGGTCTTCTGCTCGCGGCCCTCGATGGAGAACGGATGCTCGCCGCAAGCCGCGGCGACCTTCTCCTCGATCTCGTCGACGATAGAATCGACCTGGCGGTTGTTGGTACCGGTGGCAAGCACAAAGTAGTCGCACACGTCGGAAAGCTCGGTCAGGTTGAGCACCTGCACGTCCTCGCCCTTCTTGTCGTAGGCGGCCTGCGCGGCGGCGCGGGCGACATCCTCGGCGGCGACACCGCTCGCGGACAGCGAGGCGGCGGTGCGGTCGGACGTGGCAACGAAACTCTTGTGCTCCACACCTTCAAGAATCTGCTCGTCAGTCATGGTCTCGTCGGCCATGGAATACCTCTTTCTAGACACACCCGAGCTAGCGCAGCTGGGCGTAATGGTTGTAAATCGTAATAGCCGTGGGATAAAGATAGCGCCCGGACTGGATCACAAAGACCAGACCCTGCGCAAAACAGGAGAAGAACAACTCATCGAGCGAGGACTTCCCCACCATCTTGCGCAGCGCATGGGCATAGTCGCCGTGACGGTTGGGCTCGATGGCATCTGCCACAAAGACCACCATATCGAGCGGCGTCATGTCGCAGGCACCCACGGTGTGACGGTCGACAGCCTGGAAAACGGCCGGTGACAGCTCGGGAAAAAGCTGCGGAAGCTCATAGGCGGCAACAGGGCCATGCAAAAGCGGCGTCGCGGCGGAAGGAGAGCCGGCAACCTTGATGCCATAGTGAAGCGCGCGGGCCACGAGCTCGTCATCGGAAAGAACCTTGTCCCAGTCGTGAATTAAGCCGGCGGCAGCCGCATCAAAGCGGTCAACGCCGTAGACCTCGGCCAGATGAAGTGCGGTCTCGGCAACACCCAGCGAATGCACATAGCGCTTGCGCTTATCTTTCATGCGAACATCGAGCAGCTCTTGAATGCGCTTGAGCAGCGCGCGCTCATCGCCCTCAAACTGATCCTCTACCGACAACGTAGCCCCCATCACTCAAAATCTTCTTGGCCCAAATCGGCATATAGCCTGCGCTTGCGAATGTAGCCGAGCACGGACTCGCTCGTAAGATAGCGCACGCTCATGCCGCGGGCAACTCGCTTACGAATGTTCGTCGAGCTGATCGCCAGCGCCGGAATCTGAATATAGCGCACGTCGAACGGCAGCCCCGACTCTTTGATTCGGGCACGCGCCGTATCGATATCAAAGCCCGGTCGCGTCGCCGCAATAAAGGTAGCAAGCTCAGCGATTCGTTCGGCATCATGCCAGGTCACAATATCGATAATCGCATCGGCGCCCGTAATAAAGTAGAGCTTTACCTGCGGCGGGTAAAAATCGCGAAGGGCATGAAGCGTATCGGCCGTATAGGTTACACCCGGACGGTCAATCTCGAACCGGCTCGCCAAAAAGGCCGGGTTCGCGGCGGTGGCGAGGACCGTCATGGCATAACGGTCCTCGGCAGGCGTAACCGGCTTGTCAAGCTTAAAGGCGGGAGAGCCCGCCGGCATAAAGAGCACAGCGTCCAAGTCGAGCGACTCGCGCGCCTGCTCAGCGGTCACCAGGTGCCCGTAATGGATGGGATCAAAGGTGCCGCCCATAATGCCAAGCCGAAACTCCTTGCCCTCTTTTATGGGCAGCTCGGGCAAACCGATTCCACCGCGCAGCGACATGGCTTACTCGCCCTCCGAGGTCTCGGCATCGTCCGCGGCATCCGCCGCATCGACAACCTCGACGCCCTCATCCGCAGCATCGGCCACGTCAATGGCCTCAACGGCAACGTCCTCGCCAGCGTCCTCGAGCTCCTCGTACTCCGAGAAGTCCTCAGCGCCCTCAAAGTCAAAGGCACGCTGGCAAATGCGGACCTCGTCGCCCGCACGGCAACCGGCCTTCTCGAGCGCGTCGTCAACACCCATACGTGCAAACTTATGCTGCAGGTAAATGACGGCTTCCTCGTTTTCCCAGTCGGTCTGGATGACCATGCGCTCGATGGCACGACCAACCACACGGAAGGCACCGGGCTCCTCCTGGACAATGCGGAACCGCTTCTCGCGCTGCAGACGGCGGCGCTCCCACTCCTCGTCGCGAAGATCGACCGGCTCATCGGAAACCGCCAGCTCGGCGCGAAGCTTAGCCACCTGCTCGCCCACGGCAAGCATCAGCGTATTGAGCCCGGCGCCCGTCACGGCGGACACGGCAAAGAACATATGTCCATCGTCGAGCGCGGCGCGCTTGAGGTCGGCAATCTTGTCGGCCGTGCCCGGCGCATCGCACTTGTTGGCGACAACGATTTGCGGGCGCTCCGAGAGCTCTGCGCCATACTGCTCGAGCTCACGGTTGATGATGCGGTAATCCTCAACCGGGTCGCGATCCTCAAAACCGCCCGTCATGTCGACGACATGCATGATCAGGGCCGTACGCTCAATGTGGCGCAGGAACTGGTGGCCTAGGCCCTTGCCCTCGCTCGCGCCCTCGATCAAACCAGGAACGTCGGCAACGACGTAAGAATACTCACCGGCACGCACCATGCCGAGGTTCGGCACGAGCGTTGTAAACGGATAGTCGGCGATCTTGGGACGGGCGGCACTCATGCGCGCGATAAGCGAGGACTTGCCCACCGAGGGGAAGCCCACGAGTGCGGCATCGGCCATAAGCTTCATCTCAAGCTCAATCCAGTGCTCCTCGGCCGGTTCGCCCAGCTGAGCGAACGCGGGCGCGCGGCGCACCGACGTCACAAAGTGCGTGTTGCCCAGGCCACCGGCACCGCCGGGCGCCACGACAACGCGCTCGCCATCGTGCACCAGGTCAGCAATCTCGAACATCGGGGTCTGCGTCTCGGGGTCGAGCTCGCGCACCACGGTGCCCATGGGAACCTTCAGGATCAGGTCCTCGCCGCTCTTGCCGTTACGACGGGCACCCTGCCCGTGCGTGCCGCGTTCGGCGCGGAAGTGATGCTTAAAGCGGTAATCGATCAGCGAAGACAGCTGAGCATCAGCCTGGATGACGACATTGCCGCCACGACCGCCGTCGCCGCCATCGGGGCCGCCCTTGGGGACAAATGCCTCGCGCCTAAACGACATGCATCCGGCTCCGCCGTCGCCGCCGCACACGTTAATGCGGCTGATATCGGTGAACTGTGACAACAGAATCGCCTCCTACAAAAAGAGGGAGACCCTTGAATCCTAAAACTCAAGTGCCTCCCACATATGTGCTCTATGAAGGGTGAATTACGCGTTCGCGAGCGGGCGTACGCTGACCCTGTGCTTGATACCCTTGTGGAACTCAACGGTACCGTCGACCAGCGCGAACAGCGTATCGTCCTTGCCACGGCCAACGTTCTCACCCGGGTGGATGTGAGTGCCGTGCTGACGGACGAGAATCGTGCCCGTGGTTACCGTCTGGCCGGCATAGCGCTTCGTGCCAAGGCGCTGACCGCGGGAGTCACGGCCATTACGGGAGGAACCGAGTCCTTTTTTGTGTGCCATTGTGTATACCTACTCTTTCGTTACGAGTGTAATCTACTCGGCGACGGGAGCCTCGGCAACAGCCTCGGCCTCTGCCTTGACAGCCTTCTTGGCGCGGGACGTAGCCTGGACCTTCACGATCTTCAGCTTGGTGAGCTGCTGACGGTGACCCTTCAGACGACGATAGCGCTTACGCTTGTGGAACTTGAAGACCAGCTGCTTCTCGCCCTTGAACTGCTCAACGATCTGAGCGGTAACCTTGGCCTTGGCCAGCTTGTCGGGATCGGTGACGATCTTCTTACCATCGTTGAGGAAGATGACCGGCAGGGTGACCTTGTCGCCCTCATTGCCCTCGATCTTCTCGACGGTGATGACATCGTCGGTGGCGACCTTGTACTGCTTGCCGCCCGTGTTAACGATTGCGTACATGTTTACTTGCCCTTCATGCATCAGTTAGTGCAACAGCCGAATATAGTAGCAGGCGAAAATACCCCCGTCAACGAGTATGTGGAGCAAATCCACAAGTTCGCACAGGTATGGGGCTGACGAGTCGGCCCTCGTCGTCCTCGCATGCTTGATTCTGACGCTCGACATCGTAGGAGCAGATGGTCACGAGGTCTTGCATACCGGTGGAAACAATAGGTGCATCCACGCCCGGGGTCAAGCCCTGCAACAAAACATCAGCAGCGGAAAGCAAAATTTCCGGACGCATGGAGCCCTCGTTGTCGGCATGGGTGTCGAGCATGAGCACCAGATGGTCCGGACGCTCCCCAGCCGTGAGCTCATAGCCCACGAGCGTGTGATCCAAATCCAAGCGCTTGCTCTTTTTGCCGCGCGCGTAGTCGATGCCATGGTCGGCGCGCAGCGTGTCGATCGCACGACGCACCTCGTCGGCGCTTACGGGCGCCTCGGGATCCAAGTGCAGGTCGATGCGATACGACAGACGCGTGAGCTGCGCCGTCAACGCCGGCGTGCGCACGTCGATATACGCCGCCTCGATGGGCGCCAGATCGGCCGGTGACGCCGCAGCCAGGCGCCCAAACGCCTCGTCGAGCGCCACGAACTCGGTCATAAACAGGTCATACCACTCGCAGGTCGACGACGTACCCACCGGTAGCGCCGAAGAGAAGCCCACGCGCATGTGCGGAGAGAAGCCCTGCGTGACGGCATAGGGAAGTCCCGCACGGCGCACGATGCGCTCAATGGTATGGATTACTTCGAGATGGCCCAGGTACTTAAGGCGATCGCGCTTGCCATAGCGAACACGAAGCCTAAAGAGCGTGGGGTTGTCGGTCAGGCGCTCACTCATGCGCGATCACCCATCAATACATTCTTGACGTGGAGCGTGGGGCAGATTCCGCAGCCGGTGCACGACGTGCGGGTGCAGTCGGGAGTCGTGACACCCTCGAGCGAGCGACGGTACTCGCGCTCGAGGAAGCCACGCGTGCAGCCGGGGCTCACATGCTCCCACGGCAGGCGCCAGTCCAACTCGTAGGGCAGGTGCACGAGCTCATTGAGGTCGATGCCGTTTTTGGCAGCAGCCTCCTTCCAGTTATCGAGCGAGAAATGCTCTACCCAGGCGTCAAAGCGAGAGCCCGAGCGCCAAGCGTCGATGATGACGGGCGTCATGTCACGACCGGCGCGGGACAGCGCGGCCTCGATGAGCGAGGTCTCGGCATCGTGGTAATGAACGCGGACGGCACGGTTGCGAACGCTCGTGATGAGCAGCTTCTGGCGACGCTTGACGTCGTCGTAGTCGAGCTGCGGGCACCACTGGAACGGCGTGGCAGCCTTGGGGATAAAGACCGAAACCGAGATCGACACCGAGATCGAGCCGCGACGAGCCTTGGGCACCACGGAACGACCGAGCTCCAGCACGTGATCGGCCAGATTGGCGATGGCCACGATGTCCTCGTCGCGCTCGCCGGGAAGGCCCATCATAAAGTAGAGCTTCATGCGGTTCCAGCCGGCCTCGAAGGCCGCCTTGGCCGCACGGTCCAGGTCCTCCTCGGTCACGTTCTTGTTAATGATGTCGCGCATGCGCTGGCTGCCGGCCTCGGGCGCGAACGTCAGGCCGCCCTTCTTTTCGCCGGCGACCGACTCGGCCATATCCACGCCAAACGAATCCAAGCGCTGCGACGGAATAGACACGCGAATACCCGTATCTTCCAGGCGACGGTTGAGCCTGTCAAGCACGTCACGAATGCAGGAGTGGTCGGTCGTGGAGAGCGAGGTCAGCGACACCTCGTCATAGCCGGTCTTTTCCAGACCCTGAATCACCGACGAGACGATCTGGTCGGCCGAACGCTCACGCACCGGGCGATACGTCATGCCGGCCTGGCAAAAACGACAGCCGCGAGCGCAGCCGCGCAGAATCTCGATAGACAGGCGGTCGTGAACCAGCTGCGCATAGGGCACGCACGACTGCGACAGCGGATTCGTGGCGCCGAAATCCTCGACGACGCGTTTGTAGACCACGGTCGGCGCATCCTTGCCCTCGCGCGGCACGGTGTAGCCGTGCGGCGAGCAGGGCTCGTCGTGACGAACCTCATAGAGCGACGGCACGTAGTTGCCGGCAATGGATGCAAGCTGCTCAACAATCTGCGCGCGCGGGACTCCTTCGTCGCGCAGGCGGCGATGCAGCTGGCAGGTCTCGAGCAGCGATTCCTCGCCCTCGCCGATGA
Source organism: Collinsella sp. TF07-1 (assembly GCF_003437235.1). Taxonomy (NCBI): domain Bacteria; kingdom Bacillati; phylum Actinomycetota; class Coriobacteriia; order Coriobacteriales; family Coriobacteriaceae; genus Collinsella; species Collinsella sp. TF07-1. The sequence continues at coordinate 30,075 of NZ_QSRV01000004.1, read as the reverse complement.
GGATGGCATCGAAGAAGGCCGCGTACGGCTCGGGGTTGTACACCGAGGGGCCGCCGGCGATGATGATGGGGTCGTCTTCACCTCGGTCGGCCGCTAACAGCGGAATGCCAGCGAGATCGAGTGCCTCAAGGAAGTTCGTCACCGCCATCTCGTGCGGCACATGCAGGCCGACGATATCAAACGAAGCGACCGGCGCTGCACCCTCGAGCGAGAGCAGCGGAATGCCTGCCTCGCGCATAGCGTCACCCATATCGGGCCACGGCACATAGCCACGCTCGCAGGAGATGCCCTCGGCCTGGTTAAGGATGTTGTAGAGGATGGCGATACCCTGGTTGGGCAGACCAACCTCGTACACATCCGGGTAGATCAGGCAGCAACGGTAGTCGGCATCGGCCTTGGAAAGCGTGCCCCACTCGTGATCGATATAGCGACTCGGCTTTTCGACCTTGGCGAGCAGCGGCTCAATTAAATGAAAACAGTCTTGATACGGAACGCGCAACGGAAAACCCCTAAGCAGCGAGATCGGACGCGTCTTGGTAGGACGCCATAGGACGGGTAGCGCCCGCGACCGTGGTCACCAGATCGCGAACGCGGGAGAACGTGGCAGTGACCACCTCGTTGGCACGGCTGTAGTCGACATCGCGCTCGTAGAGCGAAACGAGCGCACGGCCCATGCCATAGGTGCCCGCGGCAGCAGTGAGCGCCTTGACGGCAAACCCAATATGCGGCGTCTGCTTGACGAGCGCGCGGGTGACCGCGCGGATCACAAGACCGCCGACAAGCACGCCCGCGACCTCGTAGCCGCGCTCAGGCTTAATGCCGCGTCCAAAGACGGCAGCGAGCTCAAAGAGCATGCCCACCTGCGCCAGCGCCATAACGGGATAATCGGCGCCCGGCAAAAACACCAGCGCACCGGTCGCCATATTAGTGAGCGCGCACGAGGTGATGATACGATTGGCCGCCGCGATGCGCATGAAGGCAAAGTTCGCCGCAAAAGCCGTTTCCTTTTCGGTGCGATCGAGAATCCAGCGGGCAAGCGTCTCGAGCAGATACGTCTTATCGGTTGCCGCTACCACGCCGAGCATGGGCGTGGACTCCTCGATAAACGGCACCTCCACAGCTGACTCGGCAAGCACGCACACGGGCGCGCCGGCGATCACGAGCTCCTGCACGGCACTCTCCAAGCGGTCGGAACCGCACGAGAGCACCAGTACCACATCGGTATCGGTCTTTGGAGCAATTCGCTCCTCCCCCAGACGCTCGACGCGCACAATGCCCGAGGTCGTCTGCGGCACAAAGGCGTCACGCACCGTCTCGGCCAGAAAGCGCGAGGCGGACGAATCCAAATAGACCGAGACGCGCACCGGCGTATCGGAATCCTTCTTAACGGACGCGCCCATCTTAAAAGCGCGGGTCAGCTTATCTACGGGAATTTTCATAGCAAACCCCTCCAGCGGTTACGCGGCGCCCGAACGATGCCGCCATATGGATTGTACGATACCCACCGTCAGCAGCTGAATCATCATCGAAGACGAACCGAAGCTAATAAACGGTAGCGGAATACCGGTAATCGGCATCATGCCGATGCACATGCCGATGTTTTCGAAGGTCTGGAACGCCCACATGCCAACGATGCCCACACACGATAGGCGCAAGAACAGCGACTCACACTTAAAGGCGACGCGAATCGTCGAAAAGATCAGCAGCACGTAGAGGCACAGGAGCAAAAAGGAACCGCAAAAGCCAAAGGTCTCGGACAGGAAGGCGAAGACGAAGTCGGTGTGGAACTCGGGCAGAAAGCCGCCGGCCGACTGCGTCGCATGGCCCAAACCCTTACCAAAGAAGCCGCCCGAGCCAACGGCGATAAGCGACTGCTGCAGGTTGTAGGCATCGTCCGAATCGGCATTATCGGGGTCGATAAAGACCGTCAGACGGTTCATCTGATACTGCTTGATGAGCACATCGTGGCCGAGCAACGAATCAAAGACCGAATCGAGCGCCAGGACGAGGGCCACCAGGCCCACGAGCAGGGCCAGGGTCGACAGCACCCATTCGCGGCGTGCACCGCTCATGCAGATGACGATGGCGCCCGAGACCAGCACGACCAGGCCCGAGCCCAGGTCGCCCATGGCGACGACGGCCAAAAACGGAATGGACAGCATGCCGCAGAGCTTGACGTAGTCGCGAACGGTATCGATGCGGCCGTTATACTGCGAGCCAAGCGTGGCGATAAAGAAGATGGTGATGAGCTTGGCAAGCTCAACCGGCTGGAATGTCAAGCCGATACCGGGAATCTTGATCCAGCCCGTCATGCCCAGACCGCCCGTATAGGACAGGCCCGGAATCTTGGGCGAGAAGATCACAATAAGGTCAATGACGAGCAGCGCCGTCGAGAAGTTAGAGATGCCGCGCAGATCGGTACGCCAGACGAGCACCGCAAGCACCGCGCCAATGCCAATGCCCAGCAGGTGGCGCGAGAATGAGGCGTCGGCCTTAAACTGTGACGCCGACCAAATAATGATGGCGCCATAGGCAACGAGCGCGACGGTAGCCAGCAGCACACCGATATGCACCTTTTGGCGAAACGTACCGCGCGAGGCCGAAAGTTGCTTGTTGACGCGGTCCAGGCTGCTGCGAGAGCCGGTCTTGGTTGAACGGAACAGATCCGCCGGAGAAAAATCCATCGCAACCTCCTATCGAACCGAAGAATCGCCCGAGGCCGAAGAGGTATCGGGCTCGTCATAAATCACGCCGAGCACGTCGCGCACGACATGCATCGCGGTATCCGAGCCACCGCCGCCCTGCTCCAGGACAGTAGCGATGACATACTTGGGATCATCGGCCGGCGCATAGGCGCAGAACCACGCGTATTCGTCCTCGCCGCTTTTCTCGCCCGTGCCCGACTTGCCGTATACCTGCGGCGTCAGGGTGCCAAAGTGAGCCGCCAGGGACGTCGATGCCGTGTAAATCACGTCGTGCATGCCGTTGCGAACAAGAGCCAAATCCGAATCGCTGTTGATCTTGGCCTCCAGGCGCTTCTTCTTGCCTTTGCCGTTGTACTTATAGGCATCGCCGTCGCCATCGCGCGACACGGCAGACAAAAACACGTGAGGCACGTACTGCTTACCGCCGTTGGCAAGGCCCATGTAGGCGCATGCCATCTGCAGAGGCGTCACCAAAATGTCGCCCTGGCCGATGGCAATGTTGGTCATATCGCCGGCATTCCACTTGCGGTCCTCGGCAGAGGCGTCGGTAAAGTACGACTCTTTCCACTCGGCATCGGGAATACGGCCCGCGCCCTCACTCGGCAAATCGATACCGCAGGTCTTGCCTAGGCCCCAGCGACGAAAGACCTCCTGCAGGCCCTCGGAATGTTGCTCGTCATAAAAGAACGCCTTGCCCATATCGTAGAAGACGGGGTCGCACGAGTTGGCAATACCCGACTGCAGCGTCATGGTGCCGTGTCCAGACGTCAGCCAGCAGCGCTTGCCCCAAGCCTTGCCCAAGCCCGTCCAATAGCCCGTGCAGTTGGTTGTCTGCGTTGAAGTGTAGGTTCCAAACTCAAGACCGGCCAGTGCCGAGAGCGGCTTGATGGTCGAGGCCGACATGTACTGTCCGCTAATGGCGCGGTTGAGCAGCGGGTGCGAACCCTCGTCATCGTTGAGCTCAGTCCACACATCGTTGGAGATGCCGCCGATAAACACCGACGGATCGAACTTGGGCTCGCTCGCCATGCCCAGAATCTCACCATTGTTGGGATCGAGGCACACCACGGCGCCGTTGCCGGCGTTACTGTGGCCCGTGGTCTTGGCAAGCTCGATAGCACTCGACAGCGCCGTCTCACAGGCCTGTTGGATTTTAAGGTCGAGCGTGAGTTTAATGTCGGAGCCGGCCTTCGCGGGCACGGCGCCAGCCTGACCGGTCACATTGCCCGAGGCATCGACCTTGACGGTCTGCTCGCCACGAATACCCTGCAGCAGGTTTTCGTAGTAGCTCTCAACGCCCGCTTGGCCCACGATATCGCCCGACTGGTACGTAATCTTGCCAGCAGAAGCATCATCATCGCCAGAGGTTTTCTTATTCTGATCCTCGAGCTGCTCGGAGGTAATGGTGCCGGTATAGCCCAAGATATGGCATGCCGTCTCGCCATATGGATACTGGCGCTCGGTACGCTCGGCAATCTTGACACCCGGGAACTCGCCGGCGTGCTCCTGAATATAGGCGACCGTGGAGCGACGGACGTCCGTCGCGATGGTATGCAGGCTCTGGGCGCCCTCGGAATTGTCCTGGATATTGCGCAGAACCGCCACGTAGGGCATACCGAGCACGTTGGCAAGATGGCGAACCAGAACCTCATCCTCGGCAAGATCGCGGTAGGCCACGACAGCAAGTGAGGGACGGTTCTGGACAAGCGCCACGCCATTGCGATCGAGGATGCGGCCGCGCACAGCGGGTGTGGTAACGGTGCGAGTCTGATTGCTATTAGCCTGCTTCTCGTAATAGTCCGACGAGACCATCTGCATGCCCCACAGCTTGACGGCAAGCGCCGCAAACATCGCGCCCACACCCGCGGTGAGGATGGAAAAACGGCCCTTAAAGGCGGTCGCCGCGGTATTGCCCTCGCCCTCGGTGGCGCGCGGGGCCGTTCCATGCTGCGTATCGTAGGTAAAACGGGAATCGCCCCGACGCATGATGACCAGCGCGACCACGATGGCCACGACCAGCACGATACCGGCGATAATAACCGTCATCTGGGAAGACATCTACGGGCCTCCCCTATTTGAGCTTGCGGGTCTTGGGCTTAAAGCGCATACCCGTCTGGCGTCCGCCACGTGCGGAGAATCCATAGCCGGACTGCGGCACGACGCCGGACATCAAAAATGGAATGGCAACCAGACCCGTCAGGATCGAAGACGGCAGCGCATGACCGAAGATCGCCACGACAAAGCTCGTCTCCAAACCCATAAACAGCAAGATGATGCTGTAGATCACATTAATGACGAACGCGAAGGCGCCCACCGTGATGCCGCGCGCACTCGGGGCACCGCCCGTCTGACCGGCAGCGCTATGCACCAGGGCAAAAGAACCCACGGTCAGCAGGAGCGACATAACGCCCACCGGCACGGCAGCGGAAAGGTCATAGAACAAGCCGCTGCAAAAACCGCACACGACGGCACGGGTCGGGTCGCCCGAGAACACGCTTAGGCACACCAGGATAATCATAAAGTTGACGCGACCGCCCGCAATGGAGATCTGCGGTGCCAGGCCTGCCTGCAGCAGCACGCACACAATGGCGGCGATTACAAACGTGCGGGAGCTCATCCCCTGCTCGTGTAGGTCCATGGACATGCCCCCTATTCGCTCGAGCCGGAATCGGTCGTCTCGGACGTGTCGGAACTGTCATCCGGGCTCTCGTCCTTCGTCTTGGTCGCAGCATCGCGCGACGTTCCCTGCGGCGTGCTGTTGGCCGTGTTCACGTCCTCATCCGAGGCCGACTGTTCGTCGGTCAGCGAGGTAATGACCAGCACTTCCTCGTTGTTCTCGGCCGTCGTCTGGGCGCGCACCACAATGGTGTAGTACACGTCGTTAGCCGATTTCTCAACAGACGAGACGGTGCCGAGCGGTAGACCCTTGGGGAACACACCGCCAATGCCCGAGGTCACGATGATGTCGCCAACCTTAACGTCGGAATCGACGCTCACGTACTCAAGACGCAGCGTGCCGTCAGCCTGACCCTGCAGCATGCCCTGGGCGCGCGTGTCCTGCACCATAGCGGACACGCCCGAGTTCTCATCGCCAATCAGGCGCACGGTGGACGTCTTGGCCGAGACCTCGATAATCTGGCCTATGACACCGGCAGAACTCGTCACAGGCATGTTGATGGTAAGACCGTCGGCAGAACCCTTATCGATGGTGACGGTCGAGGTCCAGGCATCGCCCGAAGCGCCGACGATACGAGCTGCGGTTGATTTGAGGTTGTAGGTCGACTGCAGGCCGACCAGCCCCTCCAGTCGCTCGGCGGTCTTTTGAGCCTCGGAGAGCTCGGCAACCTTAGAGGTCAGTTCCTCGTTTTGCTTCTTAAGCTCGTCAAGCGTGTCCTGCGACGCCGTAAGGTTAGAGAACACGTTTCCGATCGCATTGAAGGGAGCCGCCACAGCCGAGCCCACAAAGCGCACCGGCGAGGTAATCGTCGTCACGCCCGAGCGCACGGCATGAATCGGTCCTGCCTCGCCCTCCCGGATGTAAAACGTGAGCAGCAACACCGAAATCAGGCTGAAAACAATCAACGGGCGCATACCCGTTGATTGTCGCTTGGTATTCAGATTTGTGGAGAAACCCGAAGATCGTGCCAAATGGAATCCACCTTTTGGAAATTAAGCATTGGTCTGGACGAAGCCGCCATCAAACGCATTGGCCTCGAGCACGCGGGCACAGCCGTTAACAACGTTATCGAGCGCCGTGGGGCTGACGTTGACCGAAACGCCGGTCTCATCGCGCAGGCGCACGTCGAGACCGCGCAGCAGCGCGCCGCCACCGGTCAGCAAAATGCCGTAGTACATAAGGTCCGAGGCAAGATCGGGAGGCGTAGCGTCGAGTGCGTCCTTGACGGCCTTGGCCATCTCGTCGAGCGGCTTGTTGAGCGCGCGACGAATCTCCTCGCTCTCGATGCGCACGGTCTTGGGCAGACCGGTGATCACGTCGCGGCCGTTGACCTCGACGTCGAGCTCATCCTTGAGCGGCACGGCGGAGCCGACCTTGATCTTAATGTCCTCTGCCGTACGCTCGCCGATGGCCAGGTTGTAGGCATCGCGAACGTGCGTGAGAATGGCCTGATCGAACTCATCGCCGGCAATACGGATGGACTGCGAGACGACGATGCCGCCCATAGCGATAACGGCAACCTCGGTGGTACCGCCACCGATGTCGATGACCATGGAGCCGGTGGGTTCCTCGACGGGCAGGTCGGCGCCGATGGCAGCCGCCATGGGCTCTTCGATCAGATAGGCCTGGCGGGCACCGGCCTGGATCGTGGCCTCAAAGACAGCGCGCTTCTCGACCGACGTGACACCGGAGGGAACGCAGACGACAACACGCGGACGCGGAGTCCACGGATAGCGCTTCTCGGACGCCTTGTCGATAAAGTAGCGAAGCATGGCCTCGGTAACATCGAAGTCGGCGATGACGCCGTCCTTCAGAGGACGAACGGCCACGATGTTGCCGGGCGTACGGCCGAGCATGCGCTTTGCCTCGATACCGACCGCCAGGATGCGCTCGTCGTTCTTGTCGATGGCGACAACAGAGGGCTCGCGAATGACGATGCCCTTGCCGCGCACGGAGACAAGCGTATTGGCGGTGCCGAGGTCGATGGCAAGATCGCCCGCATAGCTACCGAAGAACATATCCATCAAAGAAAACAACGCAACTCCTGATGTGTTGGATGATTGCTGGAAAACTACTAGCTCATCATACTAGCGCAAGCCCGGCACCTCACTTGCGGTGAAGCGCCGGGCAAAGCTAAATCCCATAAGGTCACTACTGGTTGTCAGCAGCCGAGAAATCCATATCAAGCGAAGAAACGGCCCAGCCGATATGGTTGTCGGAGCGCACGAATTTGACGGTGTACTCCTGCTCGCCGCCCTTGGACAGCGATGCCTTCACCTTAGCGGTCGTCTCGGTCATGGACTGATCCATGCCCTCGACGGACACGGTAGCACCCTGCGGAATCGAGGAGATGATCATCGACTTAGCGTCCTCGGACAGGCTCGAGGCCAGGCAAGACTCGGCCTTTGCGGTGTCACCGTCACCGGCAGCCTGGAACAGATCGGTAACGACAGACTCCTGAGACGGGAAGCCAAAGCCGCGCGTGTAGGCAAAGCCCAGACCGCCCGCGGCGATCAAAATGAGCAGAAGCAGCACGATGAAGACTTTGAGGCCCGTGTGGCGATGGCGGCGACGGACCTTGGCCTGCTTACGATCCTGACGGTCCTGCTGGACCATCTCGGACTCGGACAGCGTAAAGAAGCCGGTGTCCGAGGGATCGGGCATAAACTGACCGGTCGCGCCCGTAGGATCGAGCGGATCGACGGCAGGAGCGTCCATCGCGGGCGCCGGAGCCGTGGCCATAGCCGTCTGGGCAGACAGCGCAGCAAGCGAATCCTGCACGCGGGCAAGCTCATCGGCCTGCTCGGAGGTGAGCTGGTAGATGCCATCGGCAGTAGCGGCGTTAAAGGCGTCGAGTGCGTCGGAGGGACGGCCGGCGGCAGAAAGCGCCTGACCCATGCCGGCGTTGAGCGCACGCGTGTCGTCGCGGGGGCCGGCAAAGTCGATAGCCGTGCGGTAAGTCTCCACGGCATCCGCCGGACGGCCGAGCTTAATGAAGCAACGACCGAGCTCGCCGAGTGCGGCGGCAGGAGCCGGATTGGCGCCGTCGATGGCAGCCTGACGGAAGGCGGTTCCCGCGTTGGCATAGTCGCCCGACTGGAACAGCGCATTGCCCAGGCCCAGATAGGCCTTGAACGGCGTGGCATAGGAAGCATCCTGCGTAGCGGCAGAGAAAGCCTGAGCGGCCGTCGTGTAGTCGCCCACGGCGGCGAGCGCCTTGCCGCGGTTGGTGAGCAGCGCGCCGCGCTTGCCGTAGGTGCCGTCGTTGAGGGCGGCGGCATAGGCCTCGGCGGCCTCGGCATACATGCCCAGGTGCATCAAGGCGTTGCCACGAAGGTGATCGGCCTCGCCCATAATCTCATCGGGAGTCTTTGCCGCCCCAAGCATCTGGGCTGCAGCAGAAAAATCACCCGCGCGGTAAGCGGCGCGGCCCTGTTGGATCAGCTGGCTATTCAAGGAAGTCCCCTTTACTCGTGAACGATCTCGACATGGACGATCTCGTCGCCGGCACGCAGCTGCGAAATCACATCGAGACCCTCGACCGTGGTACCAAAGACGGTGTAACCGGAATCGAGGTTATGCTGGGCACCCAGGCAGAAGTAGAACTGCGAACCCGCGGAATCGGGGTCCATGGAGCGTGCCATGGCAAGGGCGCCATCGACATGGCTGTTGCGCGGATTGGTGGCAAACTCGCCCTTGATGCAGTAGCCGGGGCCACCGGTACCGGGCATACCGTCGGGGCCCTCAAGACCGGCAGCGACGTCGGCGCCGGACATGTCGCGGGTATTGGGGTCGCCGCCCTGGATAACAAAACCGGGCACATAGCGATGGAACTTAAGGCCATCATAGAAGCCCATCGTGGAAAGCTCGCAGAAGTTCGCGACATGAATGGGAGCGCCCTCGCCGTCAAACTTGACCTTGATGGTACCCTTCGACGTCTCGATTACGGCGCACTCGTCGCCGACAAGCTGATACTCGGGCGTGTAGAGCTCTTTCTTAAAACCAAACATGTGGTTCCTTCCTCGTGCGTTTAAAGCATATTTGTACGAATTGTAGCAATAAGCACGGGTTTACATCAATTGCGCACGTAGGTTATGCCGACTATGGCGAACTAATTTTAGGAACGCTGCTGCGGCTTCCAGGAACCCACATTGGCATCGTACTGGTTCAGCGCGCTGTTGCCGCCCTGCGCGATGGGCGCCAGGATCTCGCTTTGGTGGGAACTCATCGACTCGCCATCGGGAATGGCCAGCGAGATATCCCAGCTCTGGCAGATCACGTCGACGCGCTCATACATCCACTCGGCAAGCTGCTTTAAGTGGGCGATGTCATCCGCATAGACCGTATCGTCCTGTACTTTCAGGTTGTTGAGCTCATCTTGCGTCTTTTTGATCTGGTCGCGTAGGGCGTAGGCACTCTGCGACAGCTCCTGACGGGTGGACAGCGGCGTTCGGAGATAACCGTTGTTAAAGGAATCGATGACCTCGCCGATCTGGTCCTCGTCAGCGTAGGACACGATGGTCTGATACAGACCATCGAGCCTGGTATAGAGCTGATCATCGGTGAGCACGGTTTCTTCCTGAACCACCTCGGCAGAATCGCCCTGCTTGGTATCGTCCTCAGTCGCCTCGCCCTTTTGACGCGTGGGGAAGGTGGTTTGTGCAGCTTGGCCAAACTGGTCGTAGAAGCCAGGCATAACACCCATGGGATCGGTCGTCACGAACCAATAGGCACCACCGCACACGACGGCAAGGACCGCGATGATAATGAGCGGCTTGGGAATATGACGCTTATGCTTGTGATAGGCGTCCTCGTCGGGGTGCACCTTGCGCTTGGGTTTTTGAGCATCGTCATGCAGGGAAACGGGCGTGGGAATATCGACCTTGGGGATACCGAAATCCTTATCGAAAGCTGGCAGCACGCAGGTCTCATTGGGGTCGGCGGCGTCCGAAAGCACCGCAGCGGCAGAGGCCGGCGCATGCGGCACCTCGGTATCGATCTGCTCTTGCGTTAGGCGCGGAAAGCCCGCCGTGCGGCCCGCTGCCAGGTCGGATGCTGCCGCATCCTCGGAGAGGATACCCGGAGCGGGGCGTCCGCATTTGGGGCACGTACGATCATGCGGAGAAAGACGGGCACCGCAGCCCTCACAGAACACGAATTCGGTGTGCTCGGGACCATCGCCCGGACCCACATAGGCGTTGCAGTAGGGGCAGAACGAGGCGCCGTCCTCGATAGTCTTAAGGCAATGCGGGCAGATCACGGCATCCTCTTTTCGAAGCAATTCAAACAATCGAGGTTAGAGCATAACATCGCCACGGCCCCACAGGAGCAAGGCACCAATTCAACATCGCCAGGGCGCGTAGTTACTTCTTCTTTTTGCTTGGCATCGAGACTTTGATGCCTTGGGCGGACTTGGTCACGCGGGAGCGCTTGACTCCGGTACTCTTCTTTTTCTTGGGCTGGGCCTGGGCCACGCCCTCGAGTGCGCGGGCCTCGGCCTCACGAACGGTGCGAGCTTCGCGGCGCTGCGCCATGTCGGCGGCGACGCGCTTGGCAAAACGCTCCGCCGTCGAACCCGTCGAGCTCACCTTGCCGCCACCGCGACCCAAGCGGACGCGCACACCGCGGCCAAAACCAGTTGCGGCATGACGACGACGCGGCTTGAGCGAATCCATCATCGTGGCGAGCTTAAAGAACACCGAGCAGGTGATGACCACGATGACAGCCAAGATAACCATCTGGCCCATCGACAGGTTGGCAATAGACAGCAGCTTCGGGAATCCGATAACGCCCGTCAGGATGCCGGCAACTACAAACACAAAGAGCGCCACACGTAAGGGCGTGAGGGGCTGCGAGATACGCCAGATCAGGCTGACGCTCGCCGCGCACGAAGTAAGCAGGCACATCGTAGACAGCGTGAGCTGGTTAAAGCCAAACACGCGCGCCACAAAGATATCGAGCGCCGCGGCCAAAATGACCGCAATCGACGCCGGCAGTGCCCGCTTGAGCACGTTCGTCAGGAACGACCCCTTCACGCGAGCATTGTTGGGCTCCAGGCCCAACACAAAGCCCGGCGCGCCGATGCAGAAGAAGTTGATGAGCGTCATCTGAATCGGCTCGAAAGGGTACGGCGGCAGCGCGATGCACAGCGCCGCCAGGCCCATCGAGAACAGCGTCTTAGTCAGGAACAGCGAAGCCGAACGCTGCAGGTTGTTGATGGAGCGACGGCCCTCGGCCACCACGGCGGGCATCGAGGCAAAGTCGTTGTCGACGAGCACGATCTCGGCCACGTTACGCGCGGCATCGGAGCCGGCCGCCATGGCCACGGAGCAGTCGGCCTCCTTGAGCGCTAGCACGTCGTTGACGCCGTCGCCTGTCATGGCCACGGTGTGCTCGCGGCGCTTGAGCGCCTGCACGAGCTCGCGCTTCTGCTGCGGGGTCACACGACCAAAGACATGGTAGCGGTCCACTGCGGCATCGAGCTTGGCCGGCGTATCGAGCGTCGTGGCGTCCACATAAGCGTCCGCCCCCGGCACGCCCACCACGCGCGCGATCGACGACACCGTACGCGGGTCGTCGCCACTGATCACGTTGAGCGTCACGCCCTGCTCGTTAAAGTAGCCGATGGTCTCGGCCGCCGAGGTACGAATCTCGTCGCGGATGGTCACAAAGCCCACGGGCTCGGCCTCGCCCACCATATCGCCATCGGGCGTAAAGCCGTCCACGCGCGCCACCACGAGCACGCGGCAGGTATCGGCAAGCTCGGCGACACGGTTCTCGACCTGGGCAAACGCACGATCAGAGAGCACAAACTGCGCCGCACCCATCACATAGGAGCCCTGTGCAAACGACGCGCCGCTCCACTTTTTGGAAGACGAGAACGGAATGACCGACAGCGGCTCGGACACCTCGACCGGACGGTCGGCGTAATAGTTGAGCAGCGCCTGACAGGTCTCGTTGGCATCGGCCGAAGTCGCACGCGCCACGTTAGCCAGAGCAAAATCGAGCACCGTGGTATCGACGGGAACGGCGGCGTCGCCCTCCCCCGCACCCATACCCTCGACCGGCAGCGGATACGTACCCTCGACCTCCATGCGACCCGACGTGATGGTGCCCGTCTTGTCCAGGCACAGCACGTCGACGCGAGCGAGCGTCTCGATGCAGTAAAGCTGCTGCGCCAGCACCTTGCGGCGGGCCAGGCGCACCGTGGCGATGGCGAGCACCGACGAGGTCAGAAGCACCAGGCCTTGCGGGATCATGCCCAGCAGGGCGCCCACCGTGGACAGCAGCGCCGACGAAGGCACATGACCAGCCAACAGCTCGGAGAAGCACCACGAAAGCGCGCTATCGCCCGGGGTTCCCGCGGCATCCCACAGCTCGCTCACACTCGAGGCAAACAACGCCAAACCGAGCGGGATCATGATGATGCTCGCAAAGCGCACGATGGCGTTAAGCGCGTTCATGATCTCGGAATTGACCTTTTTGACGTACTTGGCCTCGTTATTAATTTTGGCCACGTAGTTGTCGGCGCCGACATGGATCACGCGGGCGCGCAGCAGGCCCGAGTCGATAAAGCTGCCGCTCATGAGCTCGGAACCGGGCTGTTTCTTAATAAGGTCGCTCTCGCCCGTCAGCAGGCTCTCGTTCACGAGCGCCTCGCCCGAAACCACCACGGCGTCAGCGGGAATCTGGTCGCCACGCCCCAGGCGGATGATGTCGTCGAGCACGATCTGATCCAGGTCGAGCTCAACCTCGGAGCCGTCGCGCACCGCGATGGCCTTCTTGGAGGTCAGCAGCGTGAGCTTATCGACCATCTTCTTGGAACGCATGGACTGAATGACGCCAATAGCGGTATTGAGGAACACCACGAACAGGAACGTCAGATTCTTAAACGAACCGGTCAAAATGACCAGGAACGCCAAGATCACGTTGATCAAATTGAACAGCGTGCAGAGGTTCTCGATGATGAGCTCTTTGACCGACTTGGTCTTGAGCTCCATGTTGCGGTTGATCTTACCGGCGGCGATGCGCTCCTCGACCTCGGCGGTCGAGAGTCCGCGCTCGATATCCGTTGCTGCCATACCACGTCCCATCACGTCGCGTCGGTATAAGAAAAACCGCCCGGACCATGCGAGGTTCGGACGGTCTTACGTTCGATGGTGCCCCATGTTGGATTCGAACCAACGGCCTTCTGCTCCGGAGGCAGACGCTCTAATCCCCTGAGCTAATAGGGCCAACGTTTGGCATTATACCCAAGTGCACCACGGGCTATCAAAATAAAAGAAAAAGCTTTGCAATTCCGAGGAAGACGCGGTGCAACGGCCCACTTTAGAAGGCAAAAGCAAGTCAGATAGTATAAACTCTCATGCACCATATATACACGGCTCGCAATGCGGGCCGTTTTTGCAAGGACTATCCATCGAGGTGAGAGGCACACCATGATTGCAATTTTAAAGCAGAGCGCCAGCGACGAGGCCGTCAGCCATATCGTCAGCTGGATTGAGAAAAAGGGCCTGAAGACCGACGTCTCGCGCGGCGAGAATGAGACGATCATCGGCCTGGTGGGCGATACGACCAAGATCGACCCGTTCCTGCTCGAGTCCATGGACGTCGTCGAGCGCGTGCAGCGCGTCTCCGAGCCGTTCAAGCGCGCCAATCGCAAGTTCCACCCCGAGGACTCCGTCATCGACTGCGGCTACGGCGTACATGTAGGCGGCGACCAGTTCCAAGTCATTGCCGGCCCGTGCTCCGTCGAGGGCGAGAACCTCATCCGCATCGCCCGCCGCGTGAAGGCCGCCGGTGCCACGATGCTGCGCGGCGGTGCCTACAAGCCCCGCACTTCCCCGTACGCCTACCAGGGCATGGGCCCCGCCGGTCTGGACCTGCTGTGCGAGGCGTCTGCTGAGCTCGACATGCCGATCGTCACCGAGATCATGGACCCACGCGACGTGCAGGTCTTCCTGGACAAGAAGATCGACGTCATGCAGATCGGCGCCCGCAACGCCCAGAACTTCCCCCTGCTCAAAGAGGTCGGCAAGACCAAGACTCCGATCTTGCTTAAGCGCGGCATGTCCGGCACGATCGATGAGCTGCTCATGGCCGCCGAGTACATCATGAGCGAGGGCAACGACAACGTCATCCTGTGCGAGCGCGGCATCCGCACCTTCGAGACCCGTACTCGCAACACATTCGACCTCAACGCCGTGCCGGTGCTGCACCACCTGTCGCACCTGCCCGTCGTCGCCGACCCCAGCCACGCCACCGGCTACACCCGCTACGTTGAGCCCATGGCGCTCGCCGCGACCGCCTGCGGTGCCAACGGCCTGGAGATCGAGGTCCACGACGAGCCCAGCCGCGCATGGTCCGACGGCGCTCAGGCCCTCACCCCCGATCAGTTCGACGACACCATGCGTCGCATCCGAGCCATCCGCGAGGTTGTCTGCCAAGAGACCATGGAGTAGCCCATGGGTACAGTGAGAAACGCGCGCGTTAACCAGGGCGGCCCCAAGTGCGCCGGCATCGTCGGCCTTGGCCTCATCGGCGGCAGCTTTGCCCGCGGCTATGCGCAGGCGGGCGTTCGCGTGCTGGCCTGGGATCCCGATGACGATGTCATGACCGCCGCCAGCATGGGCACCGTCGCCGGAGAGCTCAACGACAAGACACTCGGCGAATGCGACATCATCGTCCTGGCTTGCTACCCCGAAGCCTGCATCGAATGGCTCGAGGCACACGCCCAGGCACTCGCCGACGCCACCGATACCGAGGCCATCATGGGCCCCGTGGTAATTGACACGGTGGGCGTCAAGGGTATCGTGTGCGAGCGCGCCTTTGAGCTTGCCCGCGAGCACGGCTTTTACTTTGTGGGCGCGCACCCCATGGCGGGCACGCAGTACTCGGGCTATGCACACTCCCGCGCCGACCTGTTCCAGGGCGCCCCGCTGGTGCTCGTACCGCCCGCGGTGGACGATGCGCTCAAGCTGGAGCTTTTGGGCCAGGTGCGCGAGATGGTGCGCCCCTTGGGCTTTGGCAAGTTCAGCGTGACCAGCGCCGCCGAGCACGACCGTGTCATCGCCTTCACGAGCCAGCTTGCGCACGTGGTATCCAACGCCTACGTCAAAAGCCCCACTGCCCAGGTCCACCACGGCTTTTCGGCCGGCAGCTACCGCGACCTTACCCGCGTTGCGCATCTCAACCCGCAAATGTGGTCCGAGCTCATGATCGACGACGCCGACGCACTCGCCTTCGAGATCGACCATCTAATCGAGTCGCTTGGCGCCTACAGCCGTGCGCTCAAGAACCGCGACCAGCGCTATCTGGAGAATCTCCTTGCCGAGGGCGACCGCATTAAGCGCGCGCTCAACGACGAGGCCTCCCACTAGACCACCCATCACGCCAGGTCGAAAGGACCGAAGCTTATGGCGATTACCATCGATATCGACACCGCACGCCCCTACCAGGTGCATGTGGGCACGTTTTTGCTGGAGCAGGCAGGCCCGCTCGTCCGCGCCACTGCCGGCGGCACCAAGGCCGTCATCGTGACGGACACCAACGTTGGCCCGCTCTACCAGGTGCCCGTTAAGCAGAGCCTCGAATCCGCAGGCTACGAGGTGAGCATCTGCACCTTCGAGGCCGGCGAGGCACACAAGCGTGCTGAGACCTACATCAACATCTTGGAGTTTGTGGCCGAGCACGAGCTTTCGCGCTCCGACGTGATCGTGGCGCTCGGCGGCGGCGTCGTGGGCGACGTGGCGGGCTTTGTGGCCGCCACCTACATGCGCGGCTGCAAGTTTGTGCAAATTCCCACAAGCCTGCTCGCCATGGTGGATTCGTCGGTCGGCGGCAAGACGGCCATTGACCTGGCAGCCGGCAAGAACCTGGCCGGCGCCTTTTGGCAGCCGAGCGTGGTCATCGCCGATGTGGGGTGCCTGGCCACCCTCACGCCCGAGCAGTTCGCCGACGGCTGCGGCGAGGTCGTCAAGCACGCCGTGATCGCCGACCCCGAGCTCTTCGCCGAGCTGGAGAAGACACCGCTCACGCTGGAGCTGCTGAACCGCGACGTGGCCCGTGTGGCGCTCATCATCGCCCGCAATATCGACATCAAGCGCGCCGTGGTCGTCGCCGACGAGCGCGAAACCAATCAGCGCAAGCTCCTCAACTTTGGACACAGCGCCGGACACGCCGTCGAGGCCTGCGAGCACTTTGAGCTCGGCCACGGCAACTGCGTGTCGATTGGCATGGGCATCATCACGCGCGCCGCGGCCCTGAACGGCGTTTGCGATGCTGCACTGCCCGGCCGTATTGAGGAGCTCTGCGCCCGCCACGGCCTCAAGACCCGTTGCGACCTAGATGCCGATGCCGTCTTTGCCGAGGCGCTCCATGACAAAAAGCGCGCTGGTGACACTATCGACTTGGTGATTCCGCACGGTATTGGCCGCTGCAGCATCGACCGCACGCCGCTTTCCACCTTCCATGATTTAATTGCCGAGGGCCTCGGCCAGAAGGGAGACGCATCCGCATGCTAGCCCGCATCACCCCCTCCCCGCTCAAGGGCACCGTTCCCGCCATCGCGTCCAAGTCGATGGCGCACCGCCTCATCATCTGCGCCGCACTTGCCAACGGCGAGACGCACGTGACCTGCAACACGACCTGCGCCGATATCGAGGCAACGGTGCGCTGCCTTACGGCGCTCGGCGCTCGCATCGAGACCGTCGAGGACGGCTTCCAGGTCCACCCCACCATGAAGAGCATTGAGTTCGGCCTGCTCAAGGCACTTGCCGGCGGCACGCTCGACTGCGGCGAGAGCGGCTCCACGCTCCGCTTTATGCTGCCCGTCGCCTGCGCGCTGGGGGCAGAGGCAACCTTTGTGGGCCAGGGCCGTCTGGGCACACGCCCCCTCTCCCCGCTCTCCGACGAGATCATTGCCGCCGGCTGCGACCTGCAGGGTCTGGGCGGCTTTCCGCTCAAGACGAGCGGCCGCATGCGCCCGGGCACCTTTATCCTGCCGGGCAACGTGAGCTCGCAGTACATCTCCGGCCTGCTGCTGGCAGCCCCGCTTCTGGCCCAGCCCTCCTGCGTGCAGGTGACCGGCCTTATCGAGAGCCGCCCCTATATCAACCT
This sequence comes from Collinsella sp. TF07-1, assembly GCF_003437235.1. Taxonomy (NCBI): domain Bacteria; kingdom Bacillati; phylum Actinomycetota; class Coriobacteriia; order Coriobacteriales; family Coriobacteriaceae; genus Collinsella; species Collinsella sp. TF07-1. The sequence goes on along the minus strand of NZ_QSRV01000004.1, from coordinate 12,576 downwards.
GACCATCCAGGCCATGAAGGCCTTCGGCGTCGAGGTCAACGTCGAGCGCATCCCCGCCAAGGACGGCCAGCCCGAGATCACGAACTTCCGCGTGAGCAGCGGCTCGTACCGCACGCCTGGCAACGTAGCTGTCGAGGGCGACTGGTCCAACGCCGCCTTTTGGCTGTGCGCCGGCGCCATCGGATGCGACCCCATCACCGTCGAGGGCGTGTCGCTGAGCTCCGCACAGGGCGACCGCAACGTGCTTGCCGCGCTTTCGCGCTTTGGCGCCCGCATCGTGCGCTCCACGAACGCCGCCACCGTCCAGTCCGACAAGCTCGCCGGCTTTGAGATGAGCGCCCACGACATTCCGGACCTGGTGCCCGTCATCTCGGCCGTGGCATCACTGGCTCAGGGCCGCACGTTCATCCGTGACTGCGCGCGCCTGCGCATCAAGGAATCTGACCGTCTGGCCACCACCACCCGCGAGCTCACCGCGCTGGGCGCGCAGGCGCGCGTCGCCGGTGACGACCTCATCATCAAGGGCGTCGATGCCTTTACCGGCGGCGAGGTCGATTCGCACAACGACCACCGCATCGCCATGATGGCCGCCATCGCCGCGAGCCGCGCCACCGGCGAGGTCGTGATCCACGGCGCTGAGGCCGTCAACAAGTCCTATCCCGATTTCTTCGACCACTACCGCCTGTTGGGCGGCAAGGTCACGCTCGAGGAGGAATAGCATGTCCTCGACCTTTGGCAACGTTTTGCATCTGAGCATTTTCGGCCAGTCGCACTCCCCCGCCATCGGCTGCTCGCTCGACGGCATTCCCGCTGGTATCGCCGTTGACCTGGAGCAGCTGCAGTCCTTTTTGGACCGTCGTGCCCCCGGCCGTGACGAGACCGCGACCAAGCGCCGCGAGGCCGACGCCGCCCACATTATCGCCGGCATAGTTGGTGGACACACCACGGGTGCGCCTATCGCCGCGATCATCGAGAACACCAACACGCGCTCCAAGGACTACTCCGAGCTGCGCCGCAAGCCCCGTCCGGGACATGCGGACTACCCTGCGCGCGTGAAGTATCACAACATGCACGATGTCGCTGGCGGCGGGCATTTCTCCGGCCGCCTGACGGCCCCTTTGTGCATCGCGGGCGGCATCGCGCTGCAGGCGCTCGAGGCCCGCGGCATTAGGGTCATGGCGCATGTGGCGCAGATCGGCGGCATCTCCGATCTGCCCATGGACGACATGGTCTATCGCGAGGCCGACCGCAAGGCGATCCTTTCGAACGACCTGCCGTGCATTGACGCCGCAGCTGCCGGTCGCATGCGCGAGGAGATTCTGGCCGCGCGCGACGAGCTCGACAGCATCGGCGGCATCGTGGAGTGCGGTATCTACGGCCTGCCCGCGGGCATCGGTGACCCCATGTTCGACGGCATCGAGAACCGCATCGCGCAGATCGCGTTTGGGATTCCCGCCGTGAAGGGCGTGGAGTTTGGCATGGGCTTTGCCGTCGCCGCCATGCGCGGCAGCGAGAACAACGATCCGTATCGCATCGACGCCGAGACCGGCAAGATCGAGGTCGAGTCCAATAATGCCGGCGGTATCCTGGGAGGCATTTCGACCGGCGCACCCGTCATGTGGCGCATGGCCGTAAAGCCCACGCCCTCCATTGGCCGCGAGCAGCAGACGGTGGACATGGACGCTATGGAAAATGCCGAGCTCTCGGTCCACGGTCGCCACGACCCCTGCATCGTCCCGCGCGCCGTCCCCGTAGCCGAAGCAGCCGCAGCGCTGGCCATCTGGGATGCCCTCCTAGAAGACGCCGCCCAGCTTTAGTCCACCCACCCCGGGCAACCATACAGGAAAGGGGTCCCTATGGACCTTGCCGACATTCGCCAGGCCATCGATGGCATCGACACCACGCTCCTCAACAGTTTTGTCGAACGCATGGACATTGCCACCGAGGTCGCCAAGTCAAAAATCGAGATGGGCAAGGCCGTCTTCGACCCCGCCCGCGAGCGCTCCAAGCTCAACAACCTTGCCGGTCGCGCGCCCGAGCGCTACGAGGCGCAGACCATCGCGCTGTTCCGCCTCCTCATGAGCATGAGCAAGGCCGAGCAGCAGCGCTATATCAACGAACTCAAGGGCATCACGGTCTCGCAAAAGGCCCACGCCACTGCCGAGGCCTTCGACACGCCCTTCCCCCAGACTGCCAGCGTCGCCTGCCAGGGCGTTGAGGGCGCCTACAGCCAGATCGCCGCGTGCAAGCTCTTCGACGTGCCCGATATCGCGTTCTTCGACACCTTCGAAGGTGTCATGCGCGCGGTGCGCGACGGATTCTGCGAGTTTGGCGTACTGCCCATCGAAAACTCCACCGCGGGCTCGGTCAACGCGGTCTACGACCTGCTCGCACAGTTCGACTTCCACATCGTGCGCTCGCTGCGCCTCAAGATCGACCACAACCTGCTCGTCAAGCCCGGCACCAAGCTGCAGGATGTTCGTGAGGTCTACAGCCACGGTCAGGCCATCGCGCAATGCGCCGACTTTATCGAGGCCCACGGCCTGCACGCCACCAAGTACCCCAACACCGCCATGTCGGCCGAGATGGTCGCCAACTCCGAACGCACCGACGTCGCCGCCATCGCCTCGCGCAGCTGCGCGGCGCTCTATGGTCTGGAGGTGCTGGAGCCCAATATCCAGGACTCGGACAACAACTACACGCGCTTCGTCGTCATCAGTCGCGAGCCGCGCGTCTACCCCGGCGCCAACCGTACCTCGCTCATGATCACCACGGCCAACGAACCGGGCGCCCTCTATCGCGTGCTCGAGCGCTTCTATGCGCTCAACATCAACCTCATCAAGCTCGAAAGCCGCCCCATCCCTGGGCACGACTTTGAGTTTATGTTCTACTTCGATCTGGACTGTCCCTTTGGTAGCAAAGCCCTCGACGACCTGCTCGACTCGATTGACGACGTGTGCGAGAGCTTCACCTACTTTGGCAGCTACACGGAGGTGCTCTAGATGACTGACATCGCCACAAGCCGCCCCTACGGCGTGCTGGGCCGCGTGCTGGGCCACAGCTACACCCCGACCATCTACAAGGAGCTCGCGGGGCTTGAGTACGTGCGTTTTGAGCGCGAGCCCGAGGACCTCGAGGCCTTTATGACGGGCAACGAGTGGGAGGGCACCAACGTAACCATTCCCTATAAGCGCGCCGTCATGGACTACCTGGATGAGCTGAGCCCGCTCGCCGAACGCATGGGCAACGTCAACACGATCACACGTCTGCCCGATGGCCGTCTGCGTGGCGACAACACCGACTACTTTGGTTTTCAGTGCCTAGTCGAGGAGCTGGGCGTAGAGGTTGCCGGCAAGAAGGCCCTCGTGCTCGGAGCCACCGGCGGCGCCGGCACCACGGCAAGTATGGTGCTGGGCGACCTGGGTGCGATTGTGGTACCCGTGGGACGGGCGATCGAGGTCAACTACGACAACATCACACAGCAGTCCGACGCCGCGTTGCTCGTCAACTGCACGCCTGCCGGCATGTTCCCCCACTGCCCCGACGCGCCTTGCACGCTCGAGGGCCTCGACGCGCTCGAGGGCATCATCGATATCGTCTACAACCCCGCCCGCACGGGCCTGATGCTCGAGGCCGAGCGCCGCGGCATCCCCTGCATCGGTGGCCTGCTCATGCTTGTGGCACAGGCGGCACAGGCTGTTGAGCGCTACACCGGCCAAGTCACCCCGCGCGAGCGCATCCTGGACGTAACGGAGCGCCTGTCCCGCCGCGAGCAGAATATCGCCCTGATCGGCATGCCGGGGTCGGGTAAGACCCGCGTGGGCGAACAGATTGCCCTGCTCACGGGACGCGAGCACATCGATCTGGACCGCGCGCTTGAGGAGCGCCTGGGCATGCCCTGCGCCGACTTTATCGTCGAGCACGGTGAGCCCACCTTCCGCGAGCAGGAGACATCTGCGCTGGCCGATATCTCCAAGCGCAGCGGCCTGGTACTCTCCACCGGAGGCGGCGTAGTCACGCGCGACGAGAACTATCCGCTGCTCCACCAGAACAGCCAGATCGTGATGCTCAACCGCAAGCTCGACGAGCTCGCCCACAAGGGTCGTCCCATCACCGCTCGCGACGGCATCGACAAACTGGCCGAGCAACGCATGCCGCGCTACCGCACCTGGGCCGACTACATCATCGACTCGCGCGACTGCGCCGCCAACACCGCCCAAGCCCTCCTCGACACCCTCCCACCCGCTCTCTAACCAAAACCACCACAAAGGGGACAGGCACCTTTGTGGTGGTTTTCCAACCGCAAAGGAAGCAACCATGAAAGCACTCGTCATCAACGGCCCCAACCTCAACATGCTCGGCATTCGCGAGCCGGGCATCTATGGCAGCGACAACTACGACCGCTTAGTGCAGATCTGCCAGGAAGCGGGCGCCTCACAGGGCTTCGACGAGGTCGAAGTCTTCCAGTCTAACCACGAGGGCAGCATCGTCGACAAGATCCAGGAAGCCTACGGCAAGGTCGACGGCATCGTCATCAACCCGGCGGCTTACACGCACACGAGCGTCGCGATCCTCGACGCCCTCAAGGCCGTCGCCATCCCGGCTGTGGAGGTCCACATCAGCGCTGTCGAGACCCGCGAGGACTTCCGCCAGGTGAGCTATGCGCGCCTAGCCTGCTTCGCCACCATCACCGGCGAAGGCCTCCAAGGCTACGCCCACGCGTTGGAGCTGCTGAGGGAGCGTATCGAAAAGTAAAATGCCAACCCCAACAAACAGCAGCGGCTTGCTCGCGCTCGGCTCCAGCAGCACACAAGATGAAAAAAGCCCAGACCACCAAGCGGTCCGGGCTTAATAAACGATGGTGCTCCATGGCGGATTCGAACCGTCGACCTTGGGATTAGAAGTCCCCTGCTCTATCCAACTGAGCTAATGGAGCAAATAACCGCACGCCCAAGCAAGCGTAAGCCTGTCAGGCGCAAGTAATTATAACCTAGTTGAACTGCTCGCGGTACGCCTTGCAGACCTCATCGACCGGGCCGTCCATGCGAAGGTCACCCTTCTCAATCCAAACGGCACGCTGGCAGATGCGCTCAACCTGCTCCATGGAGTGCGAAACGAACAGAACCGTCACGTCGCCGCTCTGGATAAAGTGCTGGATGCGGGCCTCGCACTTCTGCTGGAAGAACACGTCACCGACGGACAGCGTCTCGTCAACGATCAGAATATCGGGCTCGGTAATCGTCGCGATTGCAAAGGCGATACGCGCCACCATGCCCGAGGAGAAGTTCTTAAGCGGCATATCGACAAAGTTCTGCAGCTCAGCGAACTCGATAATGCCGTCAAAGTTGGCGTCGATGAACTCCTTGGTATAGCCGAGCAGGGCGCCGTTCAGATAGATGTTCTCGCGGGCGGTCAGCTCGGGGTCAAAGCCGGCGCCAAGCTCAATCAGCGGCGCGATGTTACCGTGCACCTTAACGCTGCCCTCGCTAGGCTCAAGCACGCCAGCGATAATCTTGAGCATCGTAGACTTGCCGGAACCATTGGTGCCGACCAGACCCACGACCTCGCCGCGATGAATATCAAACGAGATGTGCTTAAGCGCCCTAAACTCCTCAAAGAACAGCTCGTGCTTGGCAAGCTTAATGAAGTACTCCTTGAGGTTGGTCAGCGACTCGGACGCCATGTTAAAGATCATGGTGACGTCGTCGACCTCGACAGCCAGAGGCTGCTCGCTGTAATCAACAACAGATTCAGTCATCACAGCACTCCTTAGATGTAGAGGATGAACTTGCGCTCGGACTTATGGAACACGGTGTAGCCAATAGCAAGCGCAAGAACCGCCCAAGCGACGCACATACCAAACGTCAAAAGCGAGGGCGTGGTCTGGAACAGAAAGATATCGCGCATAAACTGCAGGTAGTTATACATGGGGTTCGCATAGACCAGAATGCGCACGAGATGCGGCATTTGCGCAACGAAATCGGTCGTCCAGAAAATGGGCGTGATATAGGTCCAAGCCGTGATGACAACACTCCACAGATGCATAACGTCGCGGAAAAAGACCGTGAGGGCCGAGAGCATCATACCCAGGCCCATGCAGAAGCACATAAGCAGCAGCAGGCAGACCGGCAGCAGAATCAGGTGCCAAGAAGGCATAACGCGGAACCACAGCATAACGATGGCAACGGCGACCAGCGAGAAGGCAAAGTTAACCAGCGAGAAGAGCACCTTCTGTACTGGGAAGACCCAACGGTGCACCTTAACCTTCTTGAGCAGCGGGGCAGCACCCACGATCGACGTCAGGGCCTGGTTCGTAGACTCGGACATGACGGCAAAGGTAACGTTACCCACGATCAAGTACAGCGGGTACATCTCGGGCGTAATCGAGCCATTGCGGCCCTGGGCAAAAATCGTCGAGAACACGATGGCCATGACGATCATCATCAGAAGCGGGTTGAGCACCGACCATGCGACGCCCAGAACGCTACGGCGATACTTGATCTTAAAATCCTTGGTAACCAGCTGACGAAGGATAAACGCGTCCTTCTCAAATTCGTTCTTAGCAAACGTCGCAGGCAGACTGCGAGCTTCTTGTTGCTTTGTCTGATCCGACACGGATGCAACTCCTTTACTCGTAATCGTTGACAAACGAACAGTATAGACCCGACGGCCATGTAAACGATTCGCGCAACAAAACTGGAGAACTAACCCACATCTTAGGATGCCAAGCCCAAACGGCTATACTTTCAAGGATTGAATGTATAAGGAGCATTGAGTGAATTCTGAATCCATCGCCGTCATCATCCCCTGCTACAACGAAGCCCTCACGATCGGCAAAGTCATCGACGACTTTCACCGCGAGCTTCCGCAAGCGACGGTCTATGTCTATGACAACAACTCGTCGGACGATACCTCACGCATCGCCACCGAGCACGGCGCCACGGTCCGCTTTGAGCCCCGTCAGGGAAAGGGCAACGTGTGCCGCCAGATGTTTCGCGATATCGACGCCGATTGCTACCTGATGGTCGACGGCGACGACACCTACCCCGCCGAGGCGGCCAAGGCCCTCTGCGAGCCTATCCTCAACGGCGCGGCCGATATGACCGTAGGCGACCGCCTTTCCAACGGCACCTACGCCGAGGAAAACAAGCGTGCTTTCCACGGCTTTGGCAACAATCTGGTCCGCGCCATGATCAAGTGGATCTATGGCTACAGCTTCGATGATGTCATGACCGGCTACCGCGCCATGAGCCGCCCGTTCGTTAAAACCTTCCCTGTGCTTTCCGAGGGCTTCCAGATCGAAACCGAGCTCTCGATCCACGCCGTCGACCACCGCTGGCGCATCAAAGATGTGCCCATCGAGTACCGCGACCGTCCGGAAGGCTCCGAGTCCAAGCTCAATACCGTGAGCGACGGCATTAAAGTCGTCGCGATGATCGGCACGCTGTTCAAGGACTACCGCCCGCTGAAGTTCTTCAGCCTCGTCGCGCTTCTGTTTGCGGTGATCGGCCTCGCCCTGGGCATGCCCATCGTTGTCGAGTATTTCCAGACCGGCCTCGTTCCGCGCTTCCCCACCGCCATGCTCGCCGCGTCGTTTATGTTCCTGTGCGGTCTGAGCCTTGCAACCGGATTCATCCTGGATTCCGTGGCAAAGGTCGAAAAAAAGCAGTGGGAGGTCAACGTATACAGCAAATACACCTACGACGACCAGCCCGACCACCCTACTTCCAAGCCAAGCAAGAGGTAAACCACCATGCCGCTCATCTCCATCGTCGTGCCGTGCTACAACGAGCAGGAATCACTTCCGATCTTTCTCAAAGAGCTCGATGGCGTCGTTCGCATCATGACCCAGCAAGATCCCGGCATTTCCTTTGAAGCCGTCCTCATCGACGATGGTTCGGCAGACAAAACGCTCGCCGTCATGAAGGCAGAAGCCGCGGCGGCGCATCCATACGCCATCCGTTGGCACTCTTTCTCGCGCAACTTTGGCAAGGAGGCGGCACTACTCGCCGGACTCCAACACGCAAAAGGCGACTATGTCGCCACCATGGATGCCGACATGCAGGACCCGCCCTCGCTCCTGCCGCAGATGTACGAGATCTTGCAGACCGAAGACTACGACAACGTCGCAACGCGCAGGACCACCCGCAAAGGCGAACCCCCCATCAGGTCGTTCTGTGCCCGTATGTTCTACAAGATCATCAACCGCATTTCCAAGGCCGACATCGTCGACGGAGCACGCGATTTTAGGCTCATGAAGCGGCCTATGGTCAACGCCATCATCTCCATGGGCGAATACAACCGATTCTCCAAGGGCATTTACGGCTGGGTCGGCTTCAAGACCAAATGGCTCCCCTACGTAAACGTCAACCGCGTGGCCGGCGAGACCAAATGGAGCTTTTGGTCGCTGCTCCTTTATTCCATCGACGGTATCGTCGCGTTTTCCACGGCACCGCTCTCCCTCGCCGCCCTCACGGGTATCGTCTTCTGCCTCATCGCTATTCTGGGATTCGTCGTCATCCTAGTAAAGACGCTTGTCTGGGGCGACCCCGTCGGCGGATGGCCGTCGCTCGCCTGCCTCATAACGCTGTTTGGCGGCATGCAGCTTCTGTGCCTGGGAATCATAGGTGAATACTTGGCAAAAGCCTACTTGGAAACCAAGCGACGTCCCATCTATATCATTCGAGAATCCAACGAGGAATCTGATGACACGGCCCAATAACAGCACGCTCAAGAATGTGGCGTTCTACGCCGCCTGCTTCGCATTTTCCGGCGCACTCTTTGTCGCACTTGCAGTGGCAGGGCATGTCTACCCCTTTGGCGACAACTCGTTTCTCACCAACGATCTCAAATACCAATACATCGACTTCTTTGCTTGGTTCCGGCGCGTCCTTTTAGGCGAGGCAAGCCTTCGCTATTCCTTCTCGCAAGGACTCGGCATGAACACATGGGGGCTCTATAGCTACTACCTCGCCAGCCCCTTCAACCTGCTCTGCGCGCTGTTTCCCGCAGACAAGCTAACGCTCTTCGCGTTTGTTATCTCCGCGCTCAAACTGGGCTGCATCCACATCAGCAGCGCTTGGTATGTGCAAAAGCGCTTTGACCTACCCAAGCCCGCAGCATTCCTGCTTTCCCTCTCGTTCACGTTTTGCAGCTGGACCATCAGCAACCTACGCAACCCGCTCTGGATCGATTGCCTCATCCTGCTGCCCATCTGCGCCTACGGATGCTACGAGCTCATCCGCAAGCAGCGCATGATCCGCCTCGTCATCGCAACGGCGCTCAATGTCATGTTCTGCTGGTATACGGCCTACATCAGCATCCTGTTCCTCTGCATCTTCGTATTGGTCGAATTTGTCGATTATGTTGCAGAAGAAGGTTTTAGCTGGAAGCTCATGCTCGATCGGGCCCTGCGATTCGCCGGGGCTATCGCGCTCGGACTGCTTCTGTCCGCCTGGACCTTTTTGCCGACCATCCTTGCCATGTCCAAGGGCGGTCCCGTTCTAGCACTCGGCCCCCTACTTAAAACCAGCCTCAAGTCGCTCATCAGGGGCTTTCTTCCCTGCATGTGGGTAAGCAACGAAAGCACACCGCAGTTCTATTGCGGCATCGTCATGATGCTGCTTGCGGTGAGCCTGCTGGTTAACCGCACGGTTTCGATCAAGACACGCATCGCAACACTCGTCGTCACGATAATCCTGGTCGCAAGCTCCGTTTTGAGCCCGCTCGAGTACATCTGGTGCGGCATGCGCGTTCCCAACGGCTTCTACTCGCGCACGGCTTTTTTGCTGAGCTTCTTTGCGCTGTGGGCCGCAGGACACGCGCAGCAGGCGCTCAAAAACCAGCCCAAATTGCGTCAAGCCTATCGCCCCGTCGTCATCATGCCCCTCCTGGCACTAACCGCCATTGAGTTGTTTGCCAACGCCCATGTTATGTGGAACCAGCTGTACACAGGCTATTCCGAAAAAGCCAACAGCGCCTATGTCGCCACCGCAACCGACACTATCACGACCATTCAAGACCAGACTTCGGCGTCGTTCTATCGCATTGACCGCACAACCACACGCGTCGACAGCGCCGCCCTCAACGAAGGCTTGGCGCTTGGGTACAACCAGTTGTCTTCGTATTCGTCTGCCAACAACCCGCAGGCCATCGCACTGCTCAACTCCCTTGGATACAGCAGCGTCGGCGAATTCTCGACCCGTTATGCCGAGCCCATTCTTACCGTTGATGCCCTGTTGGGAGTCAAGTACGCCATCGCCGAGCACGCGCCTTCGGGATACGCGGCAATGACTGAAATAGCCGATACAGCAAGTGCGGTGTACGAGAACCCCTATGCGCTCAGCGTTGGTGTCATGGCGTCCAATGACATTCAAAACTGCACGTTGAAGGGCGAGAACCCCTTCGAAAAGCAAAACGACCTCTACAGCAAAATCCTGGGCCGCGAGGTAATGCTCTATACCAAAATCGAGGCCAAAAACACGGAGGATGACGAGAACTTAAGGCAGTGGAACGCCACCGTGCCGTCGGGTTCCATCGGGTATCTCTACATCAACAAAGATGCGACCGCCGGCAGTTATTGGCCCGTCACCCTTACCATCGACCAGCGAACGATCGGAAACGAGGCCTGGAGATTCGACAATAATATCCGCCAGATTGCGGATGCATCGGACTCCCCGAGCCAGCATACGGTGTCAATCGGAGTCGCAGAGGGCTATACAGACATGCCCCAAGACAATGATCCGGTCTTTTACGCCCTCAATCTGGACGTTTTCGAGCAGATTATTAACGAGCTTAAGATGAGCGAATTTGTTCCGACGGTTTTTGAGGACGGAAGGATCGAAGGCGAGTACACCGCCAAGGATGACGGCAACCTACTGCTGAGCGTTCCGTGCGATGAGGGCTGGAACGTAACGGTAAACGGAACCGCCACAGAACTAACGCCCGCCGCCGATAAGGGCTTGTCATCCCTGAACATGCAGAAAGGCGCGAATAGGATCGTGATGACCTACAAGACTCCGGGCGCCCTTGCGGGGCTTGCAGTGAGTCTGGCGACCGCCGCCGCCCTTGTTGCAGCGGGGCTATTCACCAGGCAAAAGAAAAGCCGCCGTTAAAGAACGGCGGCTTTTACTCTCGAAAAGTTAATAGCGGCTAGAGCGTCTTGAGGTACTCCCCCAGCTCTTCCTCCCAGTCGGGCATGTGGAACCCGACCGACTCGAGTTTGGACAGGTCGAGCGCGGAGTGGACCGGGCGCGGGGCGACGGGGCCGGCGGCATTCGCGTAGTAGTCGGCGGTCGACACCGGCACGACCTTGTCGCCATTGCCGTTGGCGGCCTCGAAGACGGCGCGGGCGATGTCCGCCCAGGACCTCACGGCACCGGAGCCGGTGCAGTCGTAGGTACCGTAGGGGGCGTGCGAGCCCAGCACGTGGAAGATGGCCTCGGCCATGTCGCGCGTGAAGGTCAGGCGGCCCAGCTGGTCGTCGACGACCGTGATCTGCGCGAGATTGTCCTCGGGGTCGGCGACGCGGTCGGACAGCCCCTTCATGGTCTTGACGAAGTTGTGGCCCTCGCCGATGACCCAGCTGGAGCGCATGATGTAGTGGCGCGGGCAGCCGGCCACGGCGATGTCGCCGGCGGCCTTCGTCTGGCCGTAGACGGACAGCGGGCTGAATGGCTCCTCCTCGTCATGCACCTCCTCGGTGCCGTCGAAGACGTAGTCGGAGGACACGTGCACGAGCGTGATCCCGTGCCCGGCGCAGGTGCGGGCGAGCAGGGCCGGCCCCGTCGCGTTGGCCTTCCAGGCGGTCACGCGGCCCTCGGGGGCCTCCGCCTTATCCACGGCCGTGTAGGCGCCGCAGTTGATGACGGTGCCGTAGAGCGACCAGTCGTATTCGGAGTAGGCGTCCGGGTCGGACATGTCGAAGGTGTCGATGTCGCAGAAGTCGAAGTCCTTCGCCACGCCGCGCTCCTCGGCGAGCGCGCGCACCGCATGGCCCAGCTGGCCGTTGCAGCCGGTGACGAGCGTCCTCTTGGGCGCCATGGGGACGACGTCCTTGAGCATCGGGTGGTTGAGGTCGGCCTCGGAGACGGTGGCCTGGTCCAGCGGGATCGGCCACTCGATGGCGAGCTCCGGGTCGGCGAGGTTCACGAAGGTGTAGGTCCTCTTCAGCTCCAGCGACCAGTGGGCGTCCACCAGGTACGTGTAGGCGGTGCCGTCCTCGAGCGCCTGGAAGGAGTTGCCCACGCCGCGCGGGACGTAGATGGCCTTCGACGGGTCGAGCGTGCAGGTGAACACCTTGCCGAAGGTCTCGCTTCCCTCGCGCAGGTCCACCCAGGCGCCGAAGACCGAGCCGCGCGCGACGGAGATGAACTTGTCCCAGGGCTCGGCGTGGATGCCGCGGGTGACGCCGCGGCTGTCGTTGTAGGAGATGTTGTTCTGGACGACGCGGAGGTCGGGGATCCCGAGCGCGCACATCTTGGCGCGCTGCCAGTTCTCCTTGAACCAGCCGCGCGAGTCGCCGTGGACGGCGAGGTCGACGACCTTCAGGCCCTCGATGCCGGTCTCCACCACGGA
>NZ_QSRV01000039.1:0-7733 GCF_003437235.1 Collinsella sp. TF07-1 | reverse complement strand
CTCGAAGCCATCGGCACCGAGTTTGAGGGCGCTCACGAGCACGTGGGCGTGGGGATTACCGTCGCCCGAATCATGTATTGCCCAATCGCAGGCCTTGTTTTTGAACAGGTTGCAGAAATCGAGAACGCAGGCGCGTTGCTCGTCCAAGTCGAGCTCGCGGGGAAGGGCGAACTCATAGCGCTTGGCCACGAGTTCGTTGCCGCCGTCATATGCGCGCCGTGCCTCGTTCCAGAGACTCTGACGGTCCCAGGCGGGCGCACCTTCGGGAAGGACGATACCGGTATCGGCGATGCGCTCGGCGCGCGCGTAGCGCTTGAGCTCGCCCGTGGCCTCGTCGCGCAATGTCTCGCCGCTCTGGTAGGCGGCAGACGCGACGGCAGACGATCCGCGCGCCGGGGCGATGCCTCGGGCGTTCAGATGGTAGATGGCCATGTGGCGTCTGCCTCCTTCCGGCAAGCGAGTGAAACGAGCGCGCAGCGGTGCCGTACGCACCGTGAGCCATTGAGGCGAACGGGCACGGTATCGCGGAGCGCAAGGGAGCCTTGGCGACCGCGCAGGCGCAGCCAATCGTAAGCCGCCCAAGGCGAACGGTTGGCGGTGTGCCGGAGAGGCAAGGAGCGCGAGCGACGCGCAGCGACCGCAGGGAGCGTAGGGGCTCGCCGCCTAGGCGCGCACGCAATGTCTCTCTCACGCAGCGCCGTAGGTGCGAGTAAGTGAGACTAAGTGCGCCCTTAACTTAAGTTAAGGGAATGATACCCACTCGTTACGGGTACAATCAAGTCAATTAAAAACGCAGTTGAAAGGCACAAAATGGACCTGAACGAATTCACGAGCATCGACGGGGCTCAGCGGTCAGATAACACTTTCGCGGCAGACGCCGGAACGCAGCCCGCGAAGCCGAAACGCAAGCGCGTCAAGAAGACCATTGACCAGCAGGTCGCCGAGGCCGAAGAGCGCCTGAAGAAACTCAAGGCGAAGCAGCGGAACGAGGAACGGACCAAACGCAACCACCGGCTCATCGCGAGCGCCGCGACCATCGAGGCCGAGGCCGGTCACGTTGAGCTCGACGAGCGCATTGCCACATGGCTCGGGCGGGTTCTCGCCAACGAAATTGCCAGCAAACCTGAGGGTGAGATCTCTCGATACATCGCATGGCGCGACGGAAAGGGCGGCAAACAGTGAATATCAAAATTGTCTACGAGGACCGCATTGACGCATGGGACACCCGAGCGGACGGGTCCGCATCGACCTCACATGCCGTGCTGCGCGTCAACGGACGGCATCTCGAACTTTGGAGCGCCCTCAGATTCGAGGAGGGGTACGACCCGGAGAAAAGTGGGCAGGCAAAGAGCAGCCGAACCGAAGAGGGGCAGGCCGAAAGCATCCTGAGCATTTCAGCGGAAAACGCCCCACAGATCCTCAATGCCTGGCTCGCTGTTGCTCACGATGAGCACGGGCTGCTCAGGCTCGACGTCGACGGTGAAACGCTCTACAAGTTCGAAGAGCCGGACGAGGACGAGGATGAAACCTCGGACAACGTCAGCGACGAGTTCAGCGGCGTGTTCGAAAACGTGGACTTTTTTGAACCAGAGGGGTGCCCGCAGGGAGCTTGGCGGCCACGAAGCCCCAGCGCGACCGCTCGATAATCAGGTGCTTTGATTAGGTATACTAAACTGGTATACTTATTGGGGAAGAAAGGAGAACGGCATTGGTCAGAGTACACGGGAACGCCCTCAAGCACGGGCTTACCAGCGATGAGGTCGCGTATGCGTGGGAGAACCCGATTCGGTGCCGCCAGCGAAACGGCACGGATGACCCGCCGCTCTGGATTTCGGTCGGCTCGCTTCCCGATGGGAGGTTTGCCGAGCTGATTGGATTCATGGATATCGACGGCGTTTGGTGCGTGTTCCACGCGATGGTGCCGCCGACGAAGAAGTTCAAGCGTGAGCTGGGATGGAGGTAGACATGAACGGAATCGTTGCCGAGAACGGCAAGGTCGTGACCGATGAGATGATTGCCGATTGGGAAAGCGCCCTTGAGTGCGATGAGTGGCCTAGCGGATGGGTCAACGTTGGCGAGGTTGTCGAGGGCAAGCTCCCGAAGGCCGTACCCGAGACGGTGACGCTGTCCCTCAAGGTTCCAGTTGCGATGAAGCGGGCTCTTGAGAAGGAAGCGAAGGCCGAGGGCAAGTCGACGGGTGCGTATGCCCGCGGAATCCTCGCCGATGGTCTCATGGCCATAGCGTAAAGCAGCAGGGGAGCTAACAGAAGGGGGGGGCCTTGAAGGGCTCCCCTTTCCTGCCGGCGACACTGTTGTGATTTGGGTCAGAGCTTCATGGCTAGCCCCTCCAAGCCCTCCTGAGCCTTTGCCAGCGGCTCAGCTCTTATGTATATACACTCTATATAAATTCTATATAGAGTGTATATACAATCTATATACTATCTCGATTCATGCGCAGTTCAAGACCCTCGACGATGAGGCGTGAGACCGTTGTATTGTGTTCAGCGGCATAAGTCGAAATCTCGGCTTTTTGTTCATCAGTCACCCAGAAAGTGATGCACTTTCCCTTTTTACGAGTGCTGATCGAGTCACCTTTGTGGCGCGTATCCTGGTTTGCCATGAGGGTCGGCGCAACCTCCTCAGGCACCGTCATTCGACGGACTGGCCTCTTAGCCGGCATAGTGAATCTCCTCATCGTTACGCAAGATTTCTTTCAGTTCATCCCAAATCTCCTCATAGCCGAAGAGATCATCGCCAAACGAATTGCCGAAAAAGTTTCGCAGCCCTTCGCGGCGGCGGACTTGATGGTCGAAATAACTGAGGTCGGCATCTTCAATCTCGCTCTGTGCCTTTGCAAACGAAAGGGTGTTGGCCGCAACCTGAGTAAGTAGCACGCCGTAAAAGACCTCGCGCTTCGTAAGCGTGCGTGCGGTCTCGATGGTCTTCACAACGTCGGCCGCGCCCGGACCCGTCGGAATCACGACGAAGTCCGATGCCTCAGCAGCCTCGTCCATGATGTTGCCATTCGGTGGGCAGTCGATAAAGATCCATTTGTCAGGATTCCTGCGGTATTGGATGCCGGCGCGCCGCACCGTCGCCAGGTTCGCCGACGTTACGGAAAATGGAAGGGAATCATTGTTCTGATCGGCGAGGAGCGCCCAGAAGCTTGCGCTAGACTGCGGGTCGCAGTCGTAAACCTCGACGCTCTTTCCCTCGCGCTCAGCAGCTGTCGCCAACGCCATTGCCGTCGTTGTCTTGCCGACACCACCTTTTAAGTTCATAGCCGAAATAATCACGGGCGTTCCTCTCAAGTGCTGTTGTATCTAACAGTGAGTCTATATAGAAAGTATATACAGTCTATATAGACTGTATATACTTTTCTTTCAACTCGGCGAGCTCGTCGCCTGTAAGCGTTCGCCCCGCGTTCCTCGCCGCGCGCAGCCCCTCGAACAGGTCTGGCGCCTCGTGTCTCGCCCATTCAATTGCAGCTCGAACGCCGAGGGCGCGAGCTTTCATCAGGTCGGAACGCTTTCCCATAAGGTCGGCTGTCGTCATGGCGTCGAAGTAGTCGTCGGTCTCAGTGTTCCATGCCTGGTGTTCATCATCGATGCCGATCTTGATCTGATTGAGAAGATCTTCGTTCTCGCGGACAATTCTCTCGACCTCGGCAGCGCGCCTAAAGCCGAAAAAGACCGCCGTCTGCTCATATGGTTCCCACGGATGCGCCGCGACATGGCGCAGTACCGCGCGAACAAGACCTGGCCGATCATTTGCATACTTCCGCTTGAATTGCTCGGCCTGTTCCTCGATAACCCTATGAGGCCGGTACGTTGGACGCCTGTCTTGGCTCATAGCCTTCTTGTATTCATTCTGCCATCCAGGCTTGAGCCACTTATAGACAGTCGGACGGGACACCCCAGCGACGCGAGCTAGCGCCGACATACTTAAACCAGGGTTCTCAGCCGCAGTTTTCCAAACCTGCACGGCCTTCGTCGGCGCTCCATCTCGGTTGCCGTTATCCCACCAATTCGTGCCATGGGCCTTCTGATTCAGGTCCCTTGTCATGCGGGCCTTTTCAAGAGACAAATCCTTCGGGAGTCTCTTGTCTGGCGGATTACTACCATGTCCCATCTTCTCACCATATGAGACAGCGGCCTTTCGCTCGCAGAATCCCTGAGTGTAACGACGCGCCCGCCCAGCCGCTGAGCCGCCCTCAAACGCCTCCAGAGCCGCCGCCACGTCGTTAGCGGTAAACCTGTTGCTTGGCTCTACCGAAAGGGCGTCAAATCGATCAAGAAGGCCGTATGCATCGTCCTCAAGCTCGTCGTAAGAAACGCCACACTTGTTAGCCATGACAGCAAGATAGAAGATGCACCAATAACGGTGATCAACTGATGCCTGATCCCTGATGACGCTCAAAACCCGATCGTAGCCGGCACGGCCATACGTCCACCCTCCGCGCGGCTCGTCGTTAACAACGCACCTTTCATACCACTCGGGCCACAATTCTTTTGCCCGGGCGATCGGAGTCTTCTTGCGGGCCTCCTGCGTAAGCTCTCGAAGAGCTGCAAGACCATCCATATCCTTCTTGCCCAGCAGCTTTGGAACAAAAGACAGCAGATAGGGGATTGTAGCAGGCGGGGTCGCATCGTGAGAAAAACACTCGGCAACATACGGCTGCTTAATCTTTGGATTGCCGATGTCTCCATTGAGCTTCGTGGCGCTTCCGACCATCCGGAAACCTTGGAAGATGCCCTGAGTCTGCTTCTTGTCTGGGTCGCTGGCGCTTGTGTTGGCGTTCCAAACTCGGTCGGTCAGCTCGCGCTTGAGGACCTGTAGACCAGTGACGTAGCGGGTCATAAGCGGCACTGGATGTTCGAGAAGGTAAACGACGTGAAGGCCTGTCCCTGAGCTGACGAGATAGTTCGCATAGGGAATTGCACCACGCTCCATCTGGTGGAGCAAGTTATCAAGCTCGCGTTCGCCAACGTAATCGAGATCGATCATGATGGCATGCAAGTATCGGGCATTACGGCTGCTGCGGCTCTTGCCGTAATAGCTGACCGGAGCCAGAAACATAAACGTGTTCTGCTCAATCGACAGCTTTCGAAGCTCTTCAAGTTCTTCAAGACCATCATGAAGCGTGTATCGATGCATAATGCGTTTTACAAGTTTGTTGCCCTTTGGGTCGACTCCTCGTTCTATCTCCTTACCGGTGTCCTCAAGAACAATGACATTGGGCTTGCCATCGGAATCGTTACCCTTCTTCTGGAGAGTCCCATCAGGAAACATAGCGTGATAAAAGGTGTCGGGATCGCAGTAGCTCCAACCCAAACGATAGGCGTCAAACAACTTCTCGTTTCTCACCTGATTTGCATGGCGCTCATTCTCATACCAGCGTCCATCATGCTCGCTGGAACTCTTACGACGCTTTCTCGAAACAGGCATACAAAGCCCCCTTTAAGATGAAAACAACACTCCCCTGGAAACAACCTCAGGAGCGACCCCGAGGGGGTGCCCTACGGGCTAAGCAGGACGTACATTAAGGTTAAATGATATTTTACACTTTTCCGCCTAAAAATGTGTATATAGAATCTATATACACTGTATATAGATTCTATATACACAAAAAGGATCACTCCGATGCCTCGTACGCGGTGATAAACGCCTTTAGTGGCGACGTCTCGGGAACGTGCCGGAGCTCTTCGCGATGCCGCATGTGCGCGAGTCTGCGCTCGCACATGGCCCGTATCTCGGCCCGATCGGCCCGGTCCTGGGCCTCGGCGTCCTCGGCAGTCTTTGCCTCGTAGTAGCCGTGCAGGTCGACAGTCACGGTTCTCTTGCCGCCGCCCGGCCCGGATCCAACATTGGAAGGCACACGGTTCAGCATAGCCTCCGTACTTCCAATCAACGACTGGCGCGCGAGCCGCGCCACAGCCTCCGGGTCATGGAGCGAGAACGGTTTTGCATCGGGATCGGCCATGGCCCGGAGGGTCACCTCAAGCTCGGAGCGGCCCATCTTCGCAATCCTGAACTGCCAATCGAGCAGCTCGATATCGTCCATGACTACCCACGAACCTTGACTGCAATGAAATATCCGATGGCCCCACAGATGGCCATAGACAGCAGCAGCGCCGCCCAGCCCCAGACGCCAAGCCACTCGGCCCCGGCCTTCATCTGGGTCCACATGAAGCCAATGGCCACCAGGAGGACGATCAGGCACGCGGCACAGGTCACGACGCCGCACGCAACGGTCGCAACAATCATCGACCGCCTCGCGCTCTCGAGTTCATCGACGGCCTGCTTGGCGTTCGCCTGGCTGCTCTCAACGGCCTTTTTAGCCGCCCTCTCCACGTCCCGCAGGCACTCAACCGTGCGGGCCTCCACAGCCCTGTAAACGACGTTTGAGGCATCCTCCGCTCGCTCGGCGGCACCGATGACCGCCTCGCTCATATCGCGCATGGTGTCGGTGTTCTCGACCAACGCACCGTGCATCTCCTTCGCGATGCCGGCGATGCTGTGCATGTCCTTGGCGACGCGGAGCTGGTCGCGCGCCGCCTGTTCCTTGAGATCTGCCGATGCCTCAAGGGCATCGCCCATAGCCGCTAGGTTGTCCTGGCTGAGGTTGTCGAAAGTACCCATGATTTGAACTCCGTTTCTAGTCTAGTGGTGGATACCGTTTTCGTTTTCAAGCTCGATCTCGACCGAGAGCGGCTTGGCGACCTTTGCAGTCTTCTTGGCCTGCTCGCGGACGAGCTTGTCGCGCTGCTGGGCGGTCATGGCCTTGAGCTGGGCGGCGGTAATCGGTCGCCCGACCTCCTTGCTCATGGTCACGAGCTGGCGCAGCGGGCGTCCCATCTGCGCGCCCGTGACGGTGCGACCGTCTTGGGTGAACTTGAGGTCGCCGTGGCCCTCGACGTAATCCATGGCCACGCCGCGCTGCGCTAGGGCGTCGGCGAGGTCGTTGAAGTGGTTGTTGCTCCGGCGCGCGAACACCTGCTGGATCTCGGCCTCGACGGTCTTGGCGATGGAGATATCCAACTTGGCGCCGCCCATGGCCATACCGCGCTTTCGCGCCGCCGTGGCGCGCATGAGGCCCGTGTGGCGGGCGATGAAAGCGCGCCGGCGCTGGGTGACGGCGTCGGTCTTCTGCGCCCACCATGCGCTCGCGCGCTCCTTGAGTCGGCGCAGCTCTCCGATCACGCGGTCGATGGCGCTGTTCGTCTGGTGCACCTCGACATTCATGGCCACGCGCTCAGGCGTGGGTCGCTGGCCCTCGTGGACGGTCGGGACGTACTCAATTTTGCGGTCCTCGAAGGACCGGTGGTCGATTGTCACGGCAACCTCGTTGTGCTTGGCGGCATGTTCGGCGAGGCGTTTGTTGGCGATGCCTGCCCAGGACGCGCGGACGCACCTGAGTTCGGCTTTCTCGGCATCGAACGCCTTAGCGCCGTCCATCTTGGCGGTGACGGCCACTGGCGTCTTCGTCTTGCGGTCGTCCTTGGTGAGGCCTTGCGCCGCCGCCTGGGACATGGTCCGGCGCTCACCGTCCCGGAAGTTGTAGACCTTCTCGATGCCCTCGGCCTTGGCCGCTTTCCAGTCCTTGGCGGCGACCATGACGTCGCTGCCGTCTGGACGGCGGCACAGGTAGACCTTGGTTGACTTCTGCGCCCTGGGGCGCTCGAAGCCATCGGCACCGAGTTTGAGGGCGCTCACGAGCACGTGGGCGTGGG
>NZ_QSRV01000038.1:0-8424 GCF_003437235.1 Collinsella sp. TF07-1 | reverse complement strand
GCGGCCCGCGCTGCATGAGCATGCCCTTCTGGCGCGAGGACCTCTAAGGTTTTAACGGTTCCGGTGCGGTCCCCCTACAACCGCACCGGTTTCGCCCGTCAAACGGGCACCACTTTTTAGTAATTCACTTTTTCGAAAGGAAACGAACCATGGGTGTTAACCTCTCCGGCCGTAGCTTCCTCAAGCTCCTCGACCTCACCACCGAGGAGATTGAGTACCTGCTCAAGCTCTCCAAGAACTTCAAGGACATGAAGCGTGCTGGCGTTCCGCACCGCTATCTCGAGGGCAAGAACATCGTCCTGCTCTTCCAGAAGACCTCCACTCGTACCCGCTGCGCCTTCGAGGTCGGCGGCATGGACCTGGGCATGGGCGTTACCTACCTCGATCCCGGTTCGTCCCAGATGGGCAAGAAGGAGTCCATCGAGGACACCGCTCGCGTTCTCGGCCGCATGTATGACGGCATCGAGTTCCGCGGCTTTGCCCAGGACGACGTCGAGGAGCTCGCCGCTAAGTCCGGCGTACCCGTGTGGAACGGCCTGACCACTGAGTGGCACCCCACCCAGATGCTCGCCGACATCCTGACCGTCCAGGAGAACTTCAACTACGACATCAAGGGCAAGACCCTCGTCTTCATGGGCGACTGCAAGAACAACGTCGCTCGCTCCCTCATGGTTGTCTGCTCCAAGCTCGGCATGAACTTCGTGGCCTGCGGCCCCGAGGAGTGCATGCCCGCTGACGACGTCATCGAGGCCTGCAAGCCCATCGCCGAGGCCAACGGCTGCACCATCAAGCTGACCACCGACGTCAAGGACGGCGTCACCGGTGCCGACGTTCTCTACACCGACGTTTGGGTCTCCATGGGCGAGCCCGACGAGGTCTGGGCCGAGCGCATCGCTCAGCTCACCCCGTATCGCGTTACCTCCGAGGTCATGGCTATGGCCAACCCGGGTGCCATCTTCCTGCACTGCCTGCCCAGCTTCCACGACACCAACACCACGATTGGCGCCGAGAAGTGCGAGCAGTTCGGCATCACCGAGCAGGAGGTCACCGACGAGGTCTTCGAGAGCCCCGCTTCCAAGGTCTTCGACGAGGCCGAGAACCGCATGCACACCATCAAGGCTGTCATGTACGCTACGCTCAAGTAAGAGCATCTAGCATCTCGCTCGGGGTGCATTGCTGCGCACCCCGAGCGCTTTTGACTGGTAAAAATCTCGCATCGAGCGACATGCACGGCACGGAAGAGCCGCTTCGGGCGAGATCAGTAATTGATTTATGAAGGGGGGATGAGAACTATGACTGAGACCGCTAAGAAAAAGCGCGGTATGCCTTCATCGTTCACCATTCTTCTTGCTCTGCTGGCAATCGTCGCGGTTGTTACCGTTATCGTCTCTGGTACGTCCGGTGGCGCGGTTACCGCTGCCCGCTTGAGCGATTTCTGCACCGCCCCGGTCAAGGGCTTCGCTGACGCTCTGCCCGTCTGCCTCTTCGTTATGATCCTCGGCGGCTTCCTCGGCATGATGACCGAGACCGGCGCCCTGGACAACGGCATTGCCGTTCTGGTGCAGAAGCTTAAGGGCAATGAAATCATGCTCATTCCCGTGCTGATGCTCATCTTCTCTCTCGGTGGTACCACCTATGGTATGTGCGAGGAGACCGTTCCCTTCTACGCCCTGCTCGCCGCCACCATGATGGCTGCTGGCTTCGACCCCATGGTCGGCGCTGCTACCGTCCTGCTCGGCGCTGGCTGCGGCTGCCTCGGCTCCACGGTTAACCCGTTTGCCGTCGGTGCTGCCGTTGACGCTCTGACTGGCGTTGGCATTGAGGTCAACCAGTCCATCATCATCGGCCTCGGTGCCGTCCTGTGGATTGTTACCACTGTTATGTCCATCCTCTTCGTTATGAGCTATGCCAAGAAGGTCAAGGCTGACAAGGGTTCCACCATCCTTTCGATGCAGGAGCTCAAGGACGCCGAAGAGGCTCACGGCAAGGCTGCTTCCGAGGTTCACAAGGAGGTCAAGCTCACCGGTCGTCAGAAGGGTGTTCTGATCGCCTTTGCCTTCACCTTCGTCGTCATGATCGTCGGCTTCATCCCGCTGGCCGACCTCAATGAGGGCGTCGCCAACTTCTTCGATGCTGGCGCTGTCTATGACGCCGACGGTAATGCCATCGTTCAGGGCTGGTCTGCCCTGATCACCGGCCTGCCCATTGGCCAGTGGTACTTCGACGAGGCTTCCACCTGGTTCTTCCTCATGGCTGTCCTGATCGGTATCATCGGCGGCCTGTCCGAGAAGCAGATCGTCAACACCTTCATCACCGGCGCTGCCGACATGATGTCCGTTGTCCTCGTCATCGCTCTTGCCCGTGGTATCTCCGTCCTCATGGCTAGCACCGGCCTCGACGTCTACGTCCTCGACGCTGCCGCCAATGCTCTGTCCGGCCTGTCCGGCGTGATCTTCGCCCCCATGAGCTTCTTGGTCTACTTCGGCCTGTCCTTCCTGATCCCCTCGACCTCCGGCATGGCCACCGTCTCCATGCCCATCATGGGACCGCTGGCTGTCAAGCTCGGTTTCTCGCCCGAGGTCATGGTCATGATCTTCTCCGCCGCCATCGGTGTCGTGAACCTGTTCACCCCGACCTCCGGCGCCATCATGGGCGGTCTTGCTCTGGCCAAGATCGAGTGGACGACCTGGCTCAAGTTTGCGCTTAAGCTCATCGTCGCTCTCTCCGTCGTCTGCGCCGTCATTCTGACCGTCGCTTGCGTGATGCTCTAAGTACCCCTTGGGTACCCCACGGAAACCATGACGATCCTATAACGGATCACCTGGTCATCGTCTGTCCGGTGGGGTAACCCCACCGGTAGACTCCTACCTTTAGCCCCCTCCCGTTCCGTGCACGGGAGGGGGCGCTCTTGTGTTCCGGCGTTTTACCAAACGCCGGAACCACTCGACGCTGCAAGCCCGCCAGAGCGGCAATCTGACGTTCAATCGTCGGGCATGGCCAAAAGGCCTATGCCCTCCTCTTTCACGTCACCTTGCTCGCTCTGGCGGGCTTTCGCTGACTTTGCCTCTTCCTGCGACGTTTCTATTGTTGGTGCAAGGTGGTGCCGTCCCAAATAGACCACCCGGGTTCCTTGCGGTTGCGTGGTGGCGTGTTTGGTTGGTGCCTGTTGGTGGCCAGGCCCTTGCGAGGGGCAGGCTCCGTTATAATCGCCTAGAACATTAAATGGAAACGGGACGGGAGCCATACATGCGCCAGGGTTTCGACAACGCGAAGTATATCGAGCTGCAGGCCGCTCATATTAAGGAGCGCATCTCGCAGTTTGGCGGCAAGCTGTATTTGGAGTTTGGCGGCAAGCTGTTCGATGACTATCATGCCAGCCGCGTGCTGCCGGGTTTTGAGCCGGACAGCAAGTTCCGCATGCTCAAAAGCATCGCCGACGATGTCGAGGTTATCATCGCGATCAACGCGAACCACATCGAGAAGAATAAGGCCCGTGGCGACCTGGGCATTACCTATGACGAGGACGTTTTGCGCCTGGTCGACCTGTTTCGCGGCAACGGTTTTGCTGTCGCGGCCGTGGTTATCACCCAGTACGCCGGCCAGCCCGCCGCCGATGTGTTCCGTAATCGCCTGAACGCGCTCGGCATTCCCGCCAAGCTGCACTATCCCATCGAGGGCTATCCGCATGACGTCGACCTGATCGTGTCCGACGACGGCTATGGCAAGAACGAGTTTGTCGAGACCACCCGTCCGCTCGTCGTCGTGACGGCGCCCGGCCCTGGCTCGGGCAAACTCGCCACCTGCCTGTCTCAGCTCTATCACGAGCACAAACACGGCACCGCTGCCGGCTACGCCAAGTTCGAGACGTTCCCGGTCTGGAATCTGCCCCTCACGCATCCGGTCAACATCGCCTATGAGGCCGCCACGGCCGACCTCGACGATGCCAATATCATCGACTCCTTCCACTTGGAGGCCTACAACAAGACCACGGTCAACTACAACCGTGACGTCGAGGCTTTCCCGGTGGTCCGTGCCCTGATGGAAAAGATTCTGGGGGAGAGTCCCTACCAGAGCCCCACCGACATGGGTGTCAATATGGTCGGCTTTGCCATCACCGATGACGATGCCTGTCGCGATGCCTCCAAGATGGAGATCGTCCGCCGCTACTTTTCTGCGGTCGAGGCCGTGCGCCGCACCGGCGTGGGCGATGAACAGGTTGATCGTCTCAAGCTCATTATGAAAAAGGCCGGTATCGACAAGAATTACTCGCCGGCACGCTCGGCCGCCCTTACCAGGGAGCAGCTGACGGGTGGCCCCGTAGGCGCCATGGTCATGCCCGACGGCTCCGTGGTGACCGGTAAGACTTCCACGCGCCTGGGCGCTGCGAGCTCGCTCATCATGAACGCGCTTAAGCATGTCTCGGGCGTTGACCTTGAGCTCGAGGTCATTAGCGATGAGGCGATCGAGCCCATCAGCAAGCTCAAGACGCATTTCCTGGGTAGCAAGAACCCGCGCCTGCACACCGACGAGACGCTTATGGCGCTCTCGATTACCTCGGCAACGAGCGAGACGGCGGCCCGCGTCCTTTCGGGCCTGGAGCAGCTGCGCGGCTGCGATGCCTTCTTTAGCGTGATCATCTCGCCGACGGACGAGACGGTGTTGCGCAAACTGGGCATCAACGTGTGCTGCGAGCCCAAGTTCGAGCGCCGTGGTTTCTTCCACCGCTAAGCCTGGA
This sequence comes from Collinsella sp. TF07-1, assembly GCF_003437235.1. Lineage (NCBI taxonomy): Bacteria > Bacillati > Actinomycetota > Coriobacteriia > Coriobacteriales > Coriobacteriaceae > Collinsella > Collinsella sp. TF07-1. Next base: position 3,689 of record NZ_QSRV01000038.1, on the reverse strand, counting down.
TAAATTGGTCCGAAAGGGGCGCATCGGGCATGCATTCGGTGCGCCCCTTTTATCAACAAAGCTACCGTTTAACCTAAAATTAGCCCGTTTACCTGCCTATAAGCGATTTGGACGGTATACAATAACCCTAATTGTTTCATCCTTTTGCGGGGATGCCGCATGATGGATGTTGCCGGCCATCATGGGGTGTGCCGGTCGCGCACGGTGCAAGTGATGCCCGTGCTCGGTTTGAGGAGGCTGCTATGGCGGGCAAGGGTCGTGCGAGTGTCAACGATATGAAGCGTGTCGAGGTGCAGGTGCTGATGGAGATCGCTCAGCAATCCGAAGACAACGGCGGATTTTATGGCTTTTCGCGCAAGACGCTTGCCGAGCGTGTGGGGGTGTCCCCGTATCGCGCCCGCGCGGCAATTGAACGCCTGGAATCCGAAGACATCATTGAGGTCGTTTCGCGCTACAGCGACGACGGCGGCCAGCTCGCAAATGGTATTTGTCTCACGGAGCGTGGCGAGTGGTATCTAGAGGGCATCCGTGCCGGTATGCTCGCGCAGGACTTAATCAAGGACGAATTCGCCGATCGATAACAGCGCGCATCCATAGTGGAAACGACGCCGCCTGGGCAACCGGACGGCGTTTTGTTTCAAGATTGAGAAATGCAATCGCACGCGAGAAAAATTGCGGACGGTCCGCGGCGCGAGTATTACAATGAAGACCCGTAAGATGTGGATAAACAACTTCTACGGGAAGCGCAGGTAACTCAATATGACCAAGCATGTGTTCGTAACCGGTGGCGTGGTTTCGTCCCTGGGCAAGGGTATCACCGCGGCCTCGCTGGGCCGTCTGCTCAAGTCGCGTGGCTACAAAGTAACGATGCAGAAGGCCGACCCGTATCTGAACGTCGACCCCGGTACCATGAGCCCGTTCCAGCATGGTGAGGTCTTTGTAACCGAGGATGGTTACGAGTCCGACCTGGACCTGGGTCATTACGAGCGCTTTATTGATGAGAACCTGACCCGCGATTCCAACTTTACGACCGGTGCCATCTACAAAAGCCTAATCGCCCGCGAGCGTCGCGGCGACTTTTTGGGCGGTACCGTGCAGGTGATTCCTCACGTCACCAATGCCATTAAGGATAAGTTCCGCCGCATCGAAGAGCAGACCGGCTCCGATGTAGTCATCACCGAGCTGGGCGGCACGATCGGCGACATCGAGTCCCAACCGTTTGTCGAGGCCATTCGTCAGTACCGCAAGGAGGCCGGCCCCGAGAACGTCTGCTACATCCACGTGTCGCTCGTTCCCTATATCGCCGCCGCCCACGAGGTCAAGACCAAGCCCACGCAGCATTCCGTCAAGGAGCTCCGCAGCTTTGGCATCCAGCCTGATATTATCGTGTTGCGCTCCGACCACCATATCGATGACGCTATCCGCGGAAAGATCGCAAGCTTCTGCGACGTCGACACCGATTGCGTCTTTACCAACGAGGACTGCGCGAGTATTTACGATGTTCCGCAGCTGCTTGCCGAGCAGGACTTTGACCTGCGTATTTGCGAGCGCCTGGGCCTGGACCCGCGTGAGCGCGACATGAGCGAGTGGAATGAGTTCCTGCGTAAGCAGAACCATGCCAATCATCACGCCGATAAGGTTAAGATTGCCGTCGTGGGTAAGTACACGCAGCTGCCCGATGCGTACCTGTCGGTTATCGAGGCCCTGCACCATGCGGGCGTCTTCTACGATCGCCATGTGGACGTCCAGCTGGTCGACGGCGAGAGCCTCGACGAGCAGAATGTCTCCGAGGTTCTGGGCGACGCCTCGGGCATCCTGGTCCCCGGCGGCTTTGGCAAGCGCGCCCTGGAGGGCAAGATCCTCGCGGCCGAGTTTGCCCGTGAGCACAAGATACCGTATCTGGGCATTTGCCTGGGTATGCAGGTCGCCGTGTGCGAGTTCGCCCGCAATGTCGTTGGCCTTGCCGGTGCCAGCTCCTCCGAGTTTGATCCGGACGGTCCGTATAGCGTCATCGATCTGATGAGCTCGCAGGAGGACGTGACCGAGAAGGGCGGCACCATGCGCCTGGGCGCCTATCCGTGCAAGCTCGCCGCCGATACCCTTGCTCGCGAGGCATATGGCGAGGAACTCGTCTACGAGCGTCACCGTCACCGCTTTGAGTTCAACAACGCTTTCCGTGACCAGCTCGAGGACGCCGGTTTGGTTATCTCGGGTCTGTCGCCCGACGAGCGCCTGGTCGAGATGGTCGAGCTGCCGCGCGACGTTCATCCGTGGTATGTGGCAACCCAGGCTCATCCCGAGTTCAAGAGCCGCCCGACCAACCCACAGCCGCTGTTCCGCGAGTTCGTGCGCGCTTCGATTGGCCAGCACGAGGGTGTCGACCGTCTGCAGGTGACGCCCATGAACCTCGCTACGGACTAAGGGTGCCGGCGAATAAGGAACATACCGAAGCTACTCCCTCGTCGCTCGCCGTGGCGGCGGGGGAGTATCTCGATTACCTCGCGGTCGAGCGGGGCTTGGCGCGCAACACGATTGCGGCCTATCGTCGTGACCTGACGACGTACTGCGCCTATCTGGAGCGGGCGGGTATTGTGTCTGTTGAAGAGGTGACCCGTCAGATCGTGGAGGGCTTTGTCGCCGACCGTCGCGATGGGGGCTATTCCGACGCCTCGGTGGAGCGCGCGCTTGCTGCCGTGAAGGGCTTGCATGCCTTTTTGGTGCGCGATGGGGCCGTGGCCCAAAACCCGACGGCGGCGTTGCGCCTGCCTAAAAAGGCTGAGCGTTTGCCGGAGTATCTATCGGTGGAGGATGTCTCGGCACTGCTCGATCAAGACTTTCCCGAGGGCGAGATGGGACTGCGCGACCATGCCATCTTGGAAGTGCTCTACGGATGCGGTTTGCGTGTGAGTGAGCTGGTTGGGCTCGATGTGGGCGATATCCATATTGACGATGGCTTTGTACTCGTTCGCGGTAAGGGCTCAAAGGAACGCCTGTCCCCACTGGTGGGAAGCGCGGCGCGAGCTCTGACGCTCTATGTAACTGAGGGACGTTCTCGCTTGGCGGCTCATGCCCGCGGAACCGAGACCTCGGCGGTCTTTTTAAATAAGAACGGACGTCGCCTGTCGCGCCAGGCCGTGCATGCGATATGCGAGCGGTATGGGCGTCAGGTGGGGCTGGTGGGGCTCCATCCCCATACCTTGCGCCACTCCTTTGCCACCCACATGCTCGCGGGCGGTGCCGACCTGCGTGTGCTGCAGGAGATTTTGGGCCATGCCGATATTTCGACCACGCAGGTCTACACGCATGTCGACCGAACGCAACTGACCGAGGTCTATCTGGCGGCGCATCCGCTAGCACATCGCTAGCACCTCGCTGACCTGCATATTTATAAATACTAAAGGGGCCGGGCCCCAGATTGCTGAGACGCACTTTTGCGCGCAGGGGCAATCTGGGGCTCGTCCCATTTTTCGCTAGACACCGACGCGGCGGTGGGCCGTGTGTACCGTGGGTGGGGGAGTTTGGGGGCGATGTGAACAGCGTGTAAAGGGACGTAAAAATCGCCTCAAGGTCAACTTGAAGGTTGAGGTTCGCGGGCGTGGTTCTACAGGTGGCATCCCGCCTTTGCTGCAAACACAACATATTGTGTTTTCGAACATATGCTCGGGGGTGTTTTACAACATATTGGGGGT